>CAYTFR010000024.1:0-9999 GCA_964437175.1 uncultured Gammaproteobacteria bacterium
TTGCTACCCCAAAAGCTAATCCCACTGGATTGTAATTAAAGATTAAAAGAAAAGGGGCGATTAAATAATAATAAAACGGTCCTAAATAAACCTGCCCAATTGATGTTGGTGGCCCAATAGCTGGTAAATGCTCTAAGGTTAGTATTCTTTTGATAATAATTGCATCTCTACCCTGATCGCCTAAAAAAGTAGCAAAATCATAAAGTTTATATATCCTTAAAAAAATTGCCACTATCAATAGTAAGAAAATAAACCAATTTTTTGATATAATCGTTTTTAGTGATGAACCCATAAAGTGTTATTATTCTACCAATAAATTTAATAATATGAAAAATATTTTTCAGTCTATATTACAACATAAATATTTTTTTATCCTTGGTTCGGTTATATTAATCATTGGGACGTTTTTCTTTAAAAACTATCGAAAGTCCCAAGCAAAAAGAGAAAAAAAGACTACTTATAAAGTAAAAAAACAAAACTTAAAAGAAACATTAACTTTGTCTGGAGAAATAGATGCTGAAGAAAAAGTCACTTTACGCTTCCAAACTTCTGGACGTTTAGCTTGGGTTGGAGTTAAAGAAGGAGATTATGTAAAAAAATATCAAGGAGTAGCCTCTTTAGATAAAAAAGAGCTTAAAAAAAATCTTAGAAAATATTTAAATACATTTTTAAAGAACCGCTGGGATCTTGATCAAACACGAGACGATTACAAAGATACAGCATTAACTGATGAAATGAAAAGAATAATAGATAAATCTCAGTTTGATCTTAATAACTCGATAATCGACGTTGAACTTAAAGATCTCGCTTTAAAATACTCTTATTTATATTCACCAATTAAAGGTCTTGTAACTAAAGTTGAAAGTCCTTTTGCTGGAGTCAATATTACCCCAGCTCAAGCTGAATTTGAGATTGTTAATCCACAAACTGTTTATCTTTCAGTCTCAGCCGATCAAACTGAAGTCACAAGGTTAAAAAAAGGGACTAAAGGAATAATAATATTAGACTCCTATCCAAATAAACAAATCAATGGAATAATAAAAAAAATATCTTTTGCTCCAAAATCAGGTGCAACCGGAACCGTATATGACGTAAAAGTATCATTTAACCTTGATAATAGCGATTATAAATACCGTCTTGGAATGACAGGAGACTTTGATATTATCACCAAAAACGAACCTAATGTTTTAGCTATTCCATTAAAATATATTCATACTGAAGATAGCCAAAAATATATATATAAACTTAAGAGAGGAAAGAAAGAAAAACAAATTGTCAAACTCGGTAAAGAAATCGACAGTTATGTAGAAATAAAAAAAGGATTAAAAGAGAACGATATTATATATTTAAACTAAATTCAAAGAAAATAGATTACTATTCTAGTTCTTCAAAATAAAATTTTGATGTTTTTGCTGTAATTTTCAACTTTAATATTATTTTATGATTAAACTTCAAAATGTAAATAAACAATATGAAATTAACAAAGATGTTTATTTTACTGCTCTAAAAGATATTAATCTGACTATTGAAGAAAATGAATTTACTTCAATTTTAGGACCTTCAGGAAGCGGTAAATCAACTTTAACTCATATAATTGGCTTACTTGAAAAACCCTCAACAGGAAAAGTTTTTTTTGAAAATAAAGATATCTCAAAACTTGATGATAAAAAAATATCTAAATTAAGAAATGAGTTTGTTGGCTTTGTTTTTCAACAGTTTAATTTAATTAATAAATTAACTGTTTTAGAAAATATTTTACTGCCAACAATTTATGCCAGAAAAAAAATCAATTATAAACCTAAAGAAAAAGCTTTCTATTTAATGAAACGATTTGGGATTGATGATAAAAAAGATTCTTTCCCTAATAAATTATCTGGAGGTCAACAACAACGAGTAGCAATAACTAGAGCCCTAATTATGAGCCCTGATTTAATTCTGGCTGATGAACCAACAGGTAATCTCGACAGTAAAACAGGTCAAGAAATATTAAATCTTTTAAAAGAACTCAACCAAAAAGACAAAAGAACCGTAATAATTGTTACTCATGAAAAAGAAATTTCAAACAGAACAAAAAGAAAAATTTTTATTAAGGACGGAAAAATAATTAAACAATAACTTAATATAAAAAAACAATTTTTTAAAATTAATTAAAACTCATTAAAGTTTTTTAATAAAAAGTATGATCTATTTTTTTTTCATTATAAAAAGCGCCCTTTTTGATTTTGCCCGTAATAAATTAAGAACATTCTTAACTTCTTTAGGAATTCTGATCGGTGTTGCTTCAGTTGTTTTATTAATTGCTTTTGGATTGGGTTTGAAAAAATATATTAACTCTCAATTTGAAAGTTTAGGAACTAATTTATTAGTTATTTTCCCAGGCAGATTTCAAGGTAACTTAAGCAGTAGTAGCTTTGCTGCTGGAGTTAAGTTTGATGAAAAAGATATTGTTAATCTTAAAAGAATTAATGGTATTGTAGGAATTGTTCCTGGCAATATTAAAACTGTTCAAATTGAAAGCGGTGGTAATTCAAAAATAGCTGATATATATGCTACTTCATCAGATGTTTTTCCTGTGAGAAACTTTAAGGTTAATATTGGAAGAAAATTTACTCGATCTGATGTTAATAAAAGAAATCGAGTAGTTGTTATTGGTCCAAAAATTGCCAAAGACCTTTATGGAAGTGAAGAACAAGCTATTGATAAAACTATTCGTATTGAAAAAAAAGGCTTTAAAGTAATTGGTGTTTTTGATTCTAAAGGTGGAGGTGGTTTTGGGGGTCCTGATTTGGATAAATACATGCTTATGCCTTACAAAACTTTTTATATCTTTAATCCTGAAAAAAAATTCTATGTAATCCATATTAAAGCAACTGATAAAGAATTAATTCCGATAATAAAAAAACAAACAAAAAAAGTTTTATTAAAAAGGTATGATGAAGATGAATTCTCAATTATTGAGATGACTGAAATATTAAAAAGCATTTCTTCGATTTTTTCTGTTTTAGACTCTATCTTAGTTGGTATCGGAACTATTTCCCTTGTTGTTGGTGGCGTTGGAATTATGAATATTATGTATGTCGCTGTAACTGAACGAATAAAAGAAATCGGAATAAGAAGAGCTATTGGAGCGACTGAAAACGATATTTTATTCCTATTCTTAGCTGAATCAATTCTTTTATCATTATTTGGTGGAAGTCTTGGTTTAGTTATATCCTATATTGGAGTTTTCTTTATCCAAAGATTCTTTCCAGCATATATTGATATTTTTTCTGTTTTAATAGCTTTGGGTGTTTCATCAATCATTGGCATTATTTTTGGGGTCTTTCCAGCTAAAAAAGCAGCTAATCTTTCTCCAATCGATGCTATAAAATACGAATAATAATCATTAAACAAACCTTCTTTCTTCTGGCTGACATTTAGGACAAAAAAAACTACTTCTTCCTCCTTGCTTAATTCGTTTAATTAAAGTTTTACAAACAACACATGGTTTGTTTTCTCTTTGATAAACAAGAAAATAACGTTGATGCTTCCCTTTTTTACCATCAGGTAAAATAAATGCTTCATCAGCTCCTGAAGAACCTTGATCTTTTATCCCTTCATTAATAACTTTTTTAATTGATTGATATAATTTTTTTATTTCTTTTTCATCTAAAGAGTTTGCTTTTCTCAAAGGATTAATCTCTGCTAAGAATAAAGAATCATTAGCATAAATATTACCAATCCCTGCAATTTTTTCTTGGTCTAAAAGTAAGAACTTTATATTTTTTTTTGAAGAAAAAATAAGATCTCTAAAAAAATCTAAATTAAAATCTTTAGATAAAATGTCTGTTCCTATTGGATTTTGCGGTCTGTTAAGTAATTTTATCCAACCAAATTTTCTTAAATCATTAAAAAATAAATCACTCTTGTCTTTAAACTTAAATATTATTCGAGTCGTGTTAGATGGTATTTTGTTTGTTCTTGTGAAAGGAATAATGTGTTTAAAAACTCCTTTATCAATTTTCGAACTAAAAAGAAGCTGACCAGTTAATTTAAGATGAATACTTAAATATAAATCATTAGACAAAACTATTGTCAATATTTTCCCTTTTCTTTGAAGCCGTTGAATTTTTTTTCCAATTATTTTTCTATAATCGCCTATAAATTGTTTCTTCTCTAAAACCCGAACCTCTTTTATAACCTTATTCTTTATTAAAGAATCAAGCTTTGATCTAATTGTCTCCACCTCTGGTAATTCAGGCATTATTTTAATTCAAATCAGTCCAACAACAAATAAGTTTGTTGCTCTATTTTTTCATATAATTATATTCTAACTGATTCACTAATTGATTAACTTTTTTAATCATCTTGTTTTTAAATTCTTTTTCCGAATATTTTTCTGCTGATTTTCTTGCCTCTTGTTTTAATTTTAAATATTTCTCTTTTGATAATCCTTCTAGTTGACGAATTTTCTCAATCAGTGAATCCTTATTTAATTTATGATATAAAAAACCATTCTTGTTATCATTTACTGTTTCTTTTACTCCACCGGATGAATAAGCAATGACTGGCAGGCCATAACCCATTGCTTCCACCAAAGCAATGCCAAACTCTTCATCAACCGCGGAAAAAAGAAAAGCTTTGGCCTGAGCATAAACTTGAGAAAGCTTTTTATCAGAAACCTCACCTAAAAACTCAACTTTTTCTCCAGCAATTGACTCTAAATATTTTTTATCTCTACCATCGCCAACAATCTTTAGATTAAATTTATGTTTATTTGATGCTTTAATTAAAATATCAATATGCTTGGTTCGAGCCAATCGGGAAACAGTCAAGTAATAATCTCCTACAGGAAACTTCTTGAGATTTACTTTTTCAACCGAAGGAATACTAACTGGCGGATAAATAACAATTGCCTCCCGCTGATAAAATTTCTCAATCCTTTTTTTTGTCTCTTCAGAATTAGCAATAAAAAAATCTAC
This sequence comes from uncultured Gammaproteobacteria bacterium, assembly GCA_964437175.1. Classification (GTDB taxonomy): domain Bacteria; phylum Patescibacteriota; class Microgenomatia; order UBA1406; family GWC2-37-13; genus CAYTFR01. Next base: position 4,962 of record CAYTFR010000024.1, read on the forward strand.
TCGCTGAGAAGATAAATAATCCCAGATCCGCAAATCATGATTAATAAAATTGCCATACATCTTTATTGGCCAATATTTTTGCCATTCAATGGCTGTTTCATAATTGTATAGATAACGAGGCGGATGATGAAGATAACAAATGTTAACTGTTTCTGGCCGAGTAATAACTCCTTTAGACATATATGAACCTGATGAAGATATCACTAAATCGTATTCTGAAAAATCAAAACTTTCCCATATCAAAGGAGTTATAAAACGTAATGGAGAATAAAGTTTTTTTAAAAAAGGTATCTTATCAGCCCACGATGTAATAATCTTCCAGTTTTTAAATTTTTTTTTGTGAGTCCCTAAACTCTTATAATTAAAAAATGAAGTATAAACATCAGCTTGAGGATATGTTTTCTTTAAAGCAACTAAAACTCTCTCTGCCCCACCAAATTCCTGTAATTGATCATGAACAATTGCTATTTTCATCTTTATATTATACCTTATCGTTATATTATTTCAGAAAAAACATCTAAAAATAAAAACAATTTTTATTAATCTTATGTATAATAGACATACTTGGAATACCCTATTTAATGAAATTTGAGAATTGCTTGTTGGACCCGTAGTTCAACGGTTAGAACGGTATTCTTATAAAGTACAGACGAAGGTTCGACTCCTTCTGGGTCCACTAGAAAATCATTTAAAATATTGCCGAGGTAGCCAAGGTGGTCACGGCGGATGTCTGAAAAACATTAGATGACGGTTCAACTCCGTCCCTCGGCACAGCGGGATTAGTACAGTGGCAGTACGCCACCTTGCCAAGGTGGAGGCGCGAGTTCAATTCTCGTATCCCGCTCCAAATTAAACTAGAATCAAAAACAAATATGAATCAGTTTTTTTGATTTTTGAAAGTTATTGAAAATAAAAGATATAAACAAGGAAGTTTTAAACTTAGTTAATATCTAATTACGCGAAACTTGGATAAATGTTGTATAGTTCTCTTTTAAATCTTCCATATTACCTTCAATAATTTTTAGGTTGTATAATTGCGATAAAATTTTACTACCCATTGTGGCAATTTGCTTAGGTAATTTTTTCTCAGCTAAACTCTTAGCCACTAGAGCATGATCAACATACTTTCCTTGACCAGAAGTTTGTTTCAAGTTTGGATATTTATATTGTAGAGTCTGTTTACACTGAGCTAATACTTGAGGATGAGTCATAATGGTAGTAATTTCAGAAAAATCAGCATCTCTACGAATCATAAGAGCGTGAGATATCTTTATTGCAAATTGATTAACAATCTTGAATTTATAACTGGCCATAGCCTGTATCGACTCTTCAACTATACCTCCGGCAGAGTTGTGGATTGCAAACTGTCCTCGATCAATTTTGCCTGTCTGCAATTCTTTCATAACATTGGCTGAAGTGTATAAGTATTTAATCTTGTGATTTTTAATCCCCGCCTGTTTAATAAAATAGTTGACTGCTTCTTCATTAAAGCTACCCCGACCTCCTTGAATACCAAAAACTAAACCATCACAAAAAAGCTGTTTTGGCAACAATTGATTGTATAATTGATCAAACTTATTTCCTAATTTTATTCTCATCTGTCCTGTATAGGGATTGTAATGTTGAAGATTAGTAAACAACTGCCAAGTATCATTACAGGTTTGTTCCTTTATTTCTAATAATTTCTTTGTGCCAAGTGAATCAATAGATGTTGATTTTAAACCATACCCATCCAAGAGTCGCCCAATAAAGTGAGTTAAACCCTGAGAATTAGCAGCTAATTTATCATGCTGTTTAGCTGTCATTTCAATCACTTTAAGTTTTTTATTGGTAAAGAATTTTTTCCAGAACTCATAATTAACTCTATCCGTTTTAAATCTATCAAGAATTATTGGTAAATCTTTAAAACTCCCTTTACTACTATCTGGACCAAACATAGGATGAGTCAGCATTGCCTGAATTTTTGTCCCTTTCAAATGTTTTTCAAATACTTTAGAAGGGTGCAATTTAACAGAAAGAACATCTATCAGTAAATGATTATCTTGAAAATATTGTTTATGATCAGTAATAACTTGATCAAAAGATTCAATTGGGACAGCATAGAAAATGACATCGTTTTTATAGATATCTCCTACACTTTGAGCAACAATTGTCTTCTGACTGAATTCAGAACGATCAATAATCTTTGCTTTGTCATAAACAGTCACGATAAAGTCGTCCTTCAAAAGTCGATGGAGAACTTTTCCGAATCTCCCGTAACCGACAATGCTAATATGTTTCATTGGTTTAGACATTTTTCTTAATTAAATTAATAATCATTATTACTTTAAGCTTAATCTGTTGGTAAAAACGGACCTCCTAATTTTCTAAATTTACTAATTTCCTTAAGTAAAAATCTCAATTCATCAACAGTAATATGCTGATCAGTATCTGTAGATGAAGTCCCTGCTTCAATAAGAATTCCTGTGTATAAAAATTCATTTCCAACCGTCATTCTCATAGCCTTGATTGTTTCTCTTACTATATCCTCTCTTAGTTTTGGTCCTAAACTATGGCTTGGGTCAAAATATCTGCCTGATTGAGGAAATTTTTTAGCTAACCTTTTAACCACCTCATGAACCAGAACATTCCTGTGCATGCCTTTTTCAGATATATCTACCCCACGATGAATAAAAACAATATCGCAACCTGATGCTTTAGCATAAGTAGCCAATCCCGACCATGTTTTTTCCATTGAACCAATAATCTGAGTAACTTTTTCAGGTTGTATTCCCAACCATTTTCCGTTTTTTAATCCAACTGGCCAGTTATTTCTACTGGCAATATTGGCCATTTGTCTTATTAGCCAACCCAGCTGATTAACAGATGGATTCCAGGGAAAAAATTGTCCTTTGGGAATTCTCTTTTCATAAAAAGGGAGTTGAATATCAGGAAACATAATCTCAGATGATATACCCAAGCCTGTTTCACGAACGAATTTTTCAGCTAAAAGTACACTGGGTGGCACTTCATTTGAAGAACCAAACATAATAACCTTCTCAATGACCGGGAAATCAATACCCATTCCTTCTCCGGTTGGATTATATCCGGTGCGGGATTTAAGCCCAACAAACCTAACTGCACTTAGAGCTCTTTGGGTCCCGCCAGAACCATCAGAGACTTGAATCTCTGACATTTCATATAACTCATCAAGACATTCAGGATTAACTGAACAGTGACCTGCAATTACTTCTAAATCGTGTGATTTATTCTCTGTTTCTCTCATAGGTTTTTTGCCAATAAAAAAACCTCCCGTCTGGGAGGTTCGTCTGGCTTTCTTTTTATAACTTAATTTAGTTTGCTACACCAGCAACCAACCTCCCTGTTGGGGGGGTAAAATAGAAAAAATAAAAATTTTGGTTGCTAATATTTCTACTCATATTAGATATTTTACTAAAATATTCTTAATTTACAACTCTTATCCATAAGTAAATTTTCACTCAGTATAGACCATAAATTGATTTGTTTCAAGAGGTGTTTTTTAAAACTCGGTAAGCTCTATAATTAGTTCAACTGAGTTATTATCCCAACTTCAGAGAAACTATTTCCAAAAAACACCAAGTTATTTTTAAACTATCATCCATTAATTGTCAGATAGGGAAAATTAAATACTTGATATAATATAAGTTGAAAATAAATGATTATGCTCCTGTAGTTTAATGGATAGAACATCTCCCTCCGGAGGAGAAGATTGCAGGTTCAAGTCCTGCCAGGAGCACTAATATCAGTCAATAATCTAATCCGGGCCTATAGGTAAGTGGTATACCGTACCCTTCGCATGGGTAAGTCCTGAGTTCGATTCTCAGTAGGTCCACTTAACCAGAATATTAGAAGAGTTTGATAATAAAAGTTTGGCCAAAATTTAAGTGAGCCGGAGTGGCGGAATTGGTAGACGCGTACGATTCAGGATCGTATGGGGCAACCCATGGAGGTTCGAGTCCTCTCTCCGGCACAACAATCTATTAAAAACAACCTAATATTTTTAGTTATCTAAATCTTATCAATTTAACCCTTTAAATTTACCACTATAATTTTGTTAAATAATTACAACAATTTCTTACCATTGTAGTAACAAACTTTAGTTTGAACTTCAACCAACGCCCAATGTTAAGCAGAAGTTGATCATCCTCTAAACGAAATTACGCTACTACGTTACCCGCTTTTGTTTTTTTCACCTCTAAGGAATCTATTCAACTACCTTAGAGGTAGGTAAACGCTGTTCTAGTTTCCTTCTTCTATCGTTTTAGCGGATTTTAATCCACACTCTTTATAACATAAACCAAAGCTTATTACTTTACCCCCATCCCTGGCACTAGAAAACTTAGTTTTTAAGTAACAAATCTGAAATAAAACCCTTTATGTTAAAAAATAGCAGACTCCTTATTTGTCTGATGATTCGAATCATTAGAAGAATAAAAAACTAAACAATAACACCAAAGGATTAAAAATACGGTTGTTTTATGGAGTTTTTTCGAAAAATTGGTTTAATTTTTCTTGATAAATTACTTTCCTGAAAATATAATAGAATCTGTTAACAGTATTTTGATTGAGACCGGTTAAAAGACTGATTTTTGAAGCGTTAATATTAACAACAAAATGCTTAATATTTTTTTCAGTTTATAAGAGAAGGGTTTAGACCGTTTTATTCGCATATTTGACTAGCATAGCAAATCTATTATTTTTTTAAACAACCCTTGAAGTAAATTTCGTATAACTATCAGTTAACCAAAATGAAAACGTAGAATCTCAAAAGTATATTTTTTTAAAAAGAATTTACTCCCCTGAATCAGGAACTGTTATTTTTTCTTCAGAAACATTTGTCGCCCCTGAGGGTGGAAAAACATGAGTATGTCCTCTATATGGTTTTCCCTCCTTAATAGGTGGGCAAAAAAATGGATTAGGATCGCCTGTAACTCCAGTTACCTTCTCACTCATTACTTTTTTATTAGCTTTTTCTGCCTCGATTTCAATAATAACTTGTCCTTCCATAAATTATTTG
>CAYTFR010000025.1:0-9993 GCA_964437175.1 uncultured Gammaproteobacteria bacterium
TTGGTGATTATTTCACCTCTAAGGAGTCCATTCGGCCACCTTAGAGGTGCTTACCCGCATAAGTTGACGACCATCAAAAAAATAGCTTAGTAAAACCCAAAAAGAACCAAGATCACCTAACAGAAGATTAAAACTACCTCTCTTTAAATTTTTTATATAACCTCTCACTTTTATCAAGTTGCTCCTGAGTGTTAATACCAATCCCAACCTCTTGAAAAGGAACTTTTAGAGAAACGATTTTGTTATTTTTTTCTTGGGCGATTTTAACCAGATCTGTTAAGTAATATTCACCAGAAAGTGGAGATTTTTTAATCTTGTTTATATTTTCCCTTAGAAACTGCGTATTAAAACAATAAAATCCCGCATTAAGTTCTTTGATTTTTTTTATTTCTTGATCAGCCTCTTTTTGTTCGACTATACCAATAACCAATCCTTTTTCATCCCTAATTATTCTTCCCCAAGCTAATTTATCAGGCTGATCGTAAAAAACAGTGATTAATGATACCTGAGCTTTTTTTTCTTGGTGTTTTTTTATTAATTTTTTGATTGTGTTTTGTTTATAAAACATTAAATGATCCCCACATCCAACCAGTAATAAGTTTGAAGAAAACTTCAACTGATCTATTTTCTGTAAAGCTGACTTAACTGCTTCACCAGTCCCTAAAAGATTTTTCTGATAGCTAAAATAAATTTTTTTTCCTTTAAGAATTTTTTTAATGCTTTTTGCATATGCTCCAACAACAACGATTGTTTTATCGGTTATTTTATCAAAAAGATCAATTCCGTACTGAATTATTGGCTTGTTGTTAAAAAGAAAAGCAGTTTTATTAACTTTTTTTGAGTTAATTCTTGTCCCTTTGCCCGCAGCTAAAATAACTCCAATAACCATAAATTAAACTTAAAACTTTTATTTTTTATTCAATTATTTCTTCACCCAAGAAAATAATTCCGTCTGAAGAACCTCCTTGAGAAACAGATGAAGAATTATTACTTGAATCTGCTTCCGGAGCAACAAAAACAAAGTTCGAAATAATCTTGTCATTAACTTTTAACCAAATATCTTTATCTTGATTATAATTAACACTAATCGTAATTAAGGCACCAATATCTTGAGCAATTGTAATTACTTTTTTTTCTGTTTGAAACTGCCTGGCTTCAATATTATCTAATTTAAGTTTTTTAACCTTTCCTAAAATCTGAATATCTTTGTTGTTTTTAAACCAGTCATCAACTGATTTTAAGTCGCTTTCTACAATCAATATTCTTATATTTCCATCAATATCATCCGACGTTATATTAAGATCAGAAAATGTTTTTTCATCTTTAATCTCATTAGGAGTAAGAATAAAATTTTGAGGATATTTTATTTTAAAACCTGACCCGTCTATGTATTCAGTTAGTTTTCCTATTGTTATTTTTGTTGGTTTTGGTTTAAATTGATTCTCAACAATCGGTGATTTAATATCGTTTTTCTTTGGAATAAAAAATGTAATAACCACTCCAAAACTGGTCAGTAATGCTATAATAATTATAATTAGATAAGAATTGCTTTTTTTCATACAGTTATATTATATCAATTATGAGAAAGATACTAACAATAATTAGTAGTTTGGCACTATTATTTCTATTTTATCCAAGTTTTTCTTTTGCCCGAGTTTTGCCTCGATATAAAACAAAAGGAACAGTTTCACGAAAAAGAGTCTATTATTCAGGCGTCTCTATTAGACCCAAATTAAGAAACGATCATCAAGCAATTATTTTAAGACTTAGAAATCTAAATAAAGCAGTTAATGTCAGCTATTCTTTAATCTATCAAACCAATGGAAAACAAGAAGGAGTTTTTGGAATGGTTGATTCTTCCCAAGGCAATAATCTCTCCCGAGAACTTTTATTTGGGACATGTTCTTCAGGAGTCTGTCGATACCATTCTGGCATTACTAAAATGATATTAAAGATTACAACTCAACTTTCTTCAGGTAAAAAAATTATTAGACGTTATCAAATAAGACTTTAATATGAAGATTTTAGAGGTAAAAAGTCTTAAGCTTCCAGAAGTAAAGGTAATAAAGTTTGCCCGTTTTACTGATAATCGAGGATATTTTACTGAAATTTTTAGGCGGAGTGATCTTAATAACTATCCTCATCTTGAGTTTTTTCAAAAACTTAAATTCAGCCAATGCAATGAAAGCCATTCTCAAAAAGGAACTGTTAGAGGCCTACATTTTCAGTGGAATCCATGTATGGGAAAACTGGTTAGAACAATTCATGGCCATATGGTTGATATGGTTGTTGATATTCGAAAAAAATCTCCTAATTATGGAAAAATCATTTGCTATGAGATGCCCTCTTTCCATGACCAAGATTTTGACCAATGGATCTGGGTACCGATTGGTTTTGCCCATGGAAACTATTATTTAGAAGAAACATCAATTGAATATTTTTGTAGTGCTGAGTACAGTCCTAATTGTGAAGCAGGCATCTCACCTTTGGCTAAAGATATTGATTGGTCTCTTTGCGAAACTAATCTTAAGGAAAAATTTGAGTCGCTTAAAAAATCAGGTCTGATTATCTCCGATAAAGATAAAAATGGCTTAACCTTAGAAAAATGGAAGAATGATTCTCGCTCTAAAAATTTTATTTATTGAGTTTTAGAATGGCTATCATTTGATCAAAAAGATGATCATCAAAGCTTTGAAATTCTTTCAATATCAGCCTCAACCATCATCTTAACTAATTGTTGAAAACTAACTTTTGGTTTCCAATTTAGTTTATTTTGAATCTTGGTTGGTTTTGATTTTAAATTATGAACCTCTGCTGGCCTTTTAAATCGGGGATCAATCTTGACATATTTTTGCCAATCAGATATATCTGCATATTTAAAAGCCGACTCTAAAAACTCCTTGACACTATGATTTTCACCTGTTCCAACAACATAATCATCTGGCTCTTTTTGTTGAAGCATTAAATACATTGCCTCAACATAATCACCAGCAAAACCCCAATCTCTTTTAGAATCTAAATTACCCAAACGAAGTTCTTTAGATAATCCTAGTTTGATTTTTGCCACTCCATCAGTAATCTTTCGAGTTACAAACTGAATTCCTCGAATAGGGGACTCATGATTAAACAGAATCCCATTGCTGGCAAAAATGCTGTATGATTCTCTAAAATTGACTGTCATCCAGTAAGAATAAACTTTTGAGATAGCATAAGGACTTCGGGGATGAAAAAGAGTTTTTTCGTCTTGATATCCATTTGTACTTCCTGAACCAAACATTTCCGAGGTTGATGCTTGATAAAATTTTGTTGTTGGGGAAAAGTATTTTATTGCTTGAAGAAGGTATAAAACGCCTAATGAATTAACCTCTGTTGTTAACTTAGCCATCTCCCATGAAGAACCAACAAATGATTGAGCAGCCAAATTATAAACTTCATCAGGCCGAATTCTTTTAATTAAGTTCATTAATGAAGATTCATCAGTCATATCTCCTTCAATAAAATCAACCTCTTTTGTTATTTTTAAATAATCCAAATTATTAAAGTTTGGATTAGCATAACGCCTAATCATTCCAAATACTCGATAGCCTTTTTCTAAAAGAAACTTAGCTAAATATGGCCCATCTTGACCTAATATTCCTGTTACAAAAGCTGTCTTTTTCATAAATCCAACATTAAATGATAATTCTCATATTATAACCAACTTTTTATTAATAACCAATATTAAATCAATTATAAGTTAAATCATTTGTTTTCTGCTACAATATTTAGCATGCTCCTAAAAATAAAGCGGTTTATTAAGAACCCAACCAGTAGAGATATTATCATTAATACTTTTGGCAATTATCTCAATGTTCTTTTCATCACTCTTTTTGCTTTAATCTTAGTAAGAATAATGACCCCTTCCCAATATGGAGTTTTAAGTGTTCTTTTGGGAATTGCTTATGTTTTAGCCAATATTTTAGATCTAGGAATTACCGCTAATATCTACTCAACTTTCCCTCTATTGATAGAAAAACCAACTAAAAAACTCTTTCATTTTATTAAAAGCACCTTTGTTTATCAGTCAATTATCTCAATAATTATTATTAGTCTTCTTATTATTTTTTTTCCAACTCTTGATAAAGCATTTTTTAAAACATCAGCCCCTAGTTGGGAATTATATATAACCGCAATCTCGATCCTTTTTTTTATTTGGCAAAACTTTATCTTAAATATATTTTATGCTGCCAAACGATTTATTAAAGCTAACCTCTATCTTAATCTGGCTAATCTTGGAAAAACATTCATTCTTCTTGGACTAATTGTTTTTAATAAAATTACTGTTGGTTCAATCATTTTTACTTTTGGTATTGCAGGCCCAATTATTTTTTATCTATTGGTTGTTATTGACAAAAAAAATGCCCTGAAAAACTTTTTAAAAGCTGATCTTAAAAAAGAAGAAATACATCTTCGCTACACTTTCACCTATTTTCTTGCTTCCCAGTTTTTTAATACTGGAACTAGAATGGATCTTTTCCTTTTGTCTTACTTTAAACTAAAAAATGAAGTTGGTTTTTACGGCCTTTCTCAAAAAATAATCTTAACAATATTGAGTTCTGTAATCAGCATTACTCAGGTTCTTTCACCTGGCTTTTCTAAAATAAAAAATAAAAAACAAGCGATTAAGCAAATTAAACATGGAATTTTATATCTTCTTCTACCAACTGGTTTGTTTTTTTTGGTTGTTTTAATTCCAAATCAAATTTTTTACTTTATATTTACTAAAAAGTTTGCTCAAACAGCCAGTATTACTAAAATCTTATCATTGTCATATATTGTTTATCCTTTGGCTAGTTTACCAATTCTTTTTATTCTTTATACAATCAGAAAACCTGGCTATATTTTAATCACTAATATCATGCTTTTTACAATTATTACTTTAGGTAGTTATTTGCTTATTCCAAAATTAGGCGTATATGGGCCACCTTATGCTTTATTTTTAAGCTTTGTTGTTGCTGGTTTGGTTCTTTCTCTAATCTCTGTTTGGGAATACAAAAAACTGCCTAGTTAATTTTATTAGGAAAAAAATTTCTATTCCATTCTTCCAATTCTAAATTCCTAAAAACTTTTTTATTCTTGATAAAAAAACCTTTTTTTTCAAGAGTTTTCTTATAATTTAAACCATAAATATCACTCGTATAAGGAATAATCCATACTTTATTTAAAATTAATAGACGATCGTTTAACAAATTTAAATCTTTTATTTTGATCTTTGGTCGATAGTATTTAAGAGCATCTGAAGAAGCAGGAATCATATAAATATCCTGTTTATTAGGTAAATTAGACACCAATCCTTTCCAATTCTCCCGATGAAACTGAGGAAGTAAAAGATAAGAAAAAGATAAAATAATAAATCCCATTATGATAACCTGATTAAAAAAAAATTTAATCTTAGAATTAGTTTTAAATTCTAGAGCAAGCAATAAACTCATTATCGGAATTAAATAAATAAACCGAAAATACTGAAGAAGGGGAGTGTTAAAAGAAAAAATAAAACCTAAAAATATAGGGAAGAAAAACAAAAACAAAAGACCCTTATATTTTTGTTTTTTTAAGAAAAGGCTTCCAAAAACAAACAATGTCCAGAAACCGCCAATTAAATAATAAAACTTTTTGGGATAAAAATTAATTCTTCCTAAAGAAAATTTTATTGGAATTAAAAATAAGTTTTTAAAATTGGCTTTTCCTAAAATTAGACTCCAATTTTTGACTCTAATCAAAGCTTCTTTTGAATGAAGAAATTGTTGATAAAGAAGAGGAAAAATAAAGATCAAAGAAAAAAGAAAAAATATAACTGAAAACCTTAAGATTTGAATAAACCCTTGAGATTGTTTCTGTTTTGAACCTTGATAACCTAAGGCTAACAAATAAAGAAAAATTGAAATAATTAAAAAAATTGAGCCGTAAAAGGTATAAAAACTTAAAATAAAAAATACATTCATTAAAAATAAATTTTTAAATTTCTCCTTGTTATCTCTAATTCCTGAGTCTGAATTTTCAGATTTTAAGATCTTTATTAAAAAATAAAGAGATCCTGTTAATAAAAATGTTGCTAACATATATCCTCTTGCTTCTTGTGAATAATAAACAATTAAAGGATTAAATAAGAAAAATACTGTTGCCCAAAGACCTGTTTTTTTATCTTTTATTAACCGACCAATTTTGTAAATAATTCCTCCGGCTAATAACGAAAAAATAATTGAAGGAAAACGAAGACTGATCTCTGACAAACCAAAAAGGATTCCCCAGACCTTCATAAAAAGATAATATAAAGGAGGATGAAAATCAAAAGGAGAAAACTTTAAAATGATATTAAAAAAACCAAACTGGTTAATTACTCTTGCTGTTGTTGCTTCATCAAGCCAGAGCGATTGATTTAAAGCAATTAATCTTATCAAAAAACTTAATATAAAAAGACTAATTAATTTTTTTTTCATCTCTATTTTTTTGTTTTTGTCGGGTATTGAGAAGGTTTTATCCCTTTAATCTTGTTCTTAATAACCAATCTTACTTTTGACCAATTATCAATCCCTTTTTTGGGAATTAAAATATAACCCCCATAAGAAGAGTGGGAACTTTTTAAGACATTATCTGTAGATAGAATTAAACTGGTAATTTTATAGGATCCGATGTTATCGGCTTCTTTTAAAAATTTTTTCGTCAGCTCTATTGGAATATCTGTTTTTACATTGTTGCCCATCTCATTTAAAAGAGGAATTATTTTTGGAATAAAACCAATAGAGAGAACTTTGTCTTTTACTGCTTCTAGAAATCGCTGTTGACGTCTGGCTCGACTAAAATCACCGCCGTCTTGCAAGGCATGGCGTGATCGAACATATTTTAAGGCTGTTTCTCCATTCATTTGTGTCTTGCCAGCATCAAAATGGAGATGTTCATAACGGCAGGGAAATGCTACTTGAGGAGTTTCTGTAGCAATTTTTTCTAGTTCTGGCAGTTCTTCTTCTTTTCGACCACAAAGATCATCTCTTTTACCAGCAATTGGATATTGATAATCATCAAATGATTTTTCAACTACGACATTAACCCCACCTAAAATATCAATCGCATTTTTAAATCCTGTAAAATTAACAGTTCCATAATTGTCAATCTTTAAACCTGTAATACCGCCAACTATAAATTTAATTAATTTTCCTGCCCCTAACTGATCTTTATATTTATCTTTTAAATCAGGATAGTTTTTGGGGAAAAGACCCATTTGATAAACTGTGTTTATCTTTGAATGAAAGTCTTGATTAGATTTTGTTGGTATTTTAACCCAAATGTCTCTAGGGAGAGAAATTAAAACTGCTTTTTTTTTCTCAGTATCAAGATGAAGAATTATCATTGTATCTGTCAAATAAGCTCCTTGATGACCCTTACCACCATAGCCCAATAATAAAATATTAAAAACTTTTTGTTCTTTGATTGTTTTTTCCGAAGTTTTTTTTTGATGATTTTTTTTTATGTAGATCTGGTTATAAAATTGGTTTATTTTACTATTTAATAGTATGATTACAACAAACAAGCTAAAAAAGAATAAAACAATCAATTTTTTCATATTAAGAACTAATTATATCTTATAATTAAATTATAATCAGCTAAATTTTTAACTAATTAAGATGAACAAATTATTACGGATTATCTATAAGTATTTAATCAGGCCAATCTTGTTTTTTCAAGATCCAGAAAAAGTTCATAACCGATTTACTCAGATCGGTCACTTCTTTGGTAAATATTCTTTGACCAAAAAAGTGATTAAAAAACTCTTCTATTTTCAACATCCTTCTCTTGAACAAAAAATTTTAGGAATTGATTTTAAAAATCCAGTTGGTTTATCAGCTGGTTTTGATAAAGATGCTAACTTAATTAATATTCTTCCTGAGATTGGATTTGGTTTTGTCCAGGTTGGATCAATTACTTATCATCCTTGTGAAGGAAATCCTAAACCTCGTCTTTATCGGCTCCTAAAATCCAAAGCAATTGTTGTTTATTATGGATTAAATAATATTGGCGTAAAAAAGATAATAAAGAAAATGAAAAAAGAAAAAAGGAATGATTCTCCAATCAGTGTCTCAATTGCAAAAACAAACAGCCCTAAAACAAAAACAACTCAATCAGGAATTGATGATTATTTGAATTGTTTTAAAGAACTGCTTAAACATAATATAAATGACTTTTATACAATTAATATTTCCTGCCCAAACACTTTTGGCGGAGAACCATTCACCACTCCAGAAAAACTTAATCAACTATTAAAAAAACTTTCTTCTTTGAAAATAAAAAAGCCAGTTTTTCTAAAAATGCCGATTAATCTTAAATGGAATAAATTTAAAAAACTTCTTGAAATAGGAATTAAATACAAAATTAGTGGAGTAATTATCGGCAATCTAAACAAAAATCATCAGGATAAATCAATTAAAGATAAAATTCCTTCTAAAATTAAAGGAGGAATTAGTGGAAAACCAACTTGGCAATTATCAAATAATCTAATTTCAAAAACTTATCAGGAGTTTGGTAATAAATTGATTATTATTGGCGTTGGCGGAATTTTTTCTGGTCAGGATGCTTATGAAAAAATTAAATTGGGATCCTCATTGGTTCAGCTTATTACTGGCATGATCTATCAAGGACCTCAATTGATTGGAGAAATAAATAAAGATCTCGTTGACCTTTTAAAAAAAGATGGCTATCAAAACATTCAACAAGCTGTTGGCAGTTATCACCAAAAATGAAATAAAGTAGAAATGAAATTAACTTAAAAAATCAGTCTTTGCTTCTGGTTAATACCAATAATTTTTGTCAGCTTTCAGGAATAGGCAAATTGCAAGCATAAGTTATTCCTCGCAATTGTTGCTAATGATTTTTAGTCTCTATTAATAAATTGCTTTTCATATTTTCTCTTTAACTCTTTGAGCGGGATACCAGAATCGAACTGGCACTTTTACCTTGGAAGGGTAATGTTCTACCATTGAACTAATCCCGCTGTTTTCAGAAAAAAATTATACTAAACTGATCAATTAAATACAATAAATTATCAAGCAAATAAATTATATTTAATTATCTTTAATAAAGATTTTAAACCATCTTTCCAACTAATCTTTTTACCTTCTTGATATGTTCTTCCCCAATAAGATATTCCTACTTCATAAATTCTAATGTTTTTAACTTTAGAAATTCTGGCTGTTATTTCTGGCTCAAAACCAAAACAATTACTTTCAAGTTTTTGAGCCAGTTTTCTTATTAATTGACCTTTAAAAACTTTATAACCTGTTTCCATATCTGTTAAATTTAGATTGGTAAATATATTTGACAAGATAGTTAAAAATAAATTGGCTGTATAATGCCAAAAATACAATACTCGATGAGGTCTGTTTGTAACAAAACGAGACCCATAAACTACATCAGCATTATGATCTAAAAAAGGCTCTAAGAGTAGGGGATAATCATCTGGATTATACTCTAAATCTCCATCTTGAACTAAAACAATATCTCCGGTTGATCTTAAAAAACCTGTTTTTAAAGCTGCTCCTTTTCCTTGATTCCTCTTTTTTTCAATCAAGATAAAATCAAAATTTTTAGTTTTAAAAGCAGTAATATTTTTATTTTTTAGAAGTTTTGAGTTTTTATTCTTAACCTTTAACTGTTTGAGTTTTGATTTCAACTTATTCTTAGTCTTATCAGTCGAACCATCATCAATAACAATTATTTCTTTTCTTAATCCAGATGAATCTGCTTTAATTATCTTTTCAACAGTTTGGTTTATATATTTTTCTTCATTATATACTGGAGTTATTATCGACAAAGTTTTCATTTTAATGATCCCAACCATGAGGATGTCTTGAGTACCAATTAACTAAAGATTTAACTGAATCTTCTAGTTTCCTTTTTGGCTTCCAATCTAAAACTGAGTTTGCTTTTTTAATTGAAGCAATCATTTTGGCATATTCACCTTGA
>CAYTFR010000026.1:0-9490 GCA_964437175.1 uncultured Gammaproteobacteria bacterium
GCCTTTAATGTTACCACTGCTCTTCGCCAACCCGGTAGCTCTATTAAACCAATAAATTATGCGATTGGTTTAGAAAGAAAACTAGTTTCTCCAGCAACTTTCTTTTTAGATATTCCATCATGCTTTAGTTCACCTGGACAACCAAAACTTTACTGTCCTGTTAATTATGACGGTCAGTTCCACGGACCAGTCCAACTTAGATTTGCTTTGGGTAGTTCATACAATATTCCAGCTGTTAAAATGATGGCCTATAATGGTGTTAAACAATTTATTGCTTCAGCCTCTGCTTTTACCATTACCACCTTTAAAAACCCAAAACGCTACGGATTATCTTTAGCCCTTGGAGGAGGGGAAGTAAAAATGACTGAAATGGCTCAAGCTTTTTCAACTTTTGCCAATCAAGGAATCCCCAAAAAATTGGTTAGCATTATTAAAATAAAAGATAAGAAAGAAAATGAATTGTATCAATTTAAAGACAACAATTTTTATCAAAATGTCTCTAAACCTCTTCCCCATCCAAAATACTTAGCCATTAAAGGTAAAAAAGCTATCTCTAAAGAAACTTCTTTTTTAATTTCTCACATCCTTCTTGACAATAATGCCCGTTCCGCTGCTTTCGGACCCTCTTCATCCCTTGTTATTCCCAAACATGCTGTCTCAGTAAAAACAGGAACAACCAATAATAAAAGAGATAACTGGACAATTGGTTATACTCCCAATTTCCTAACTGTAGTTTGGGTCGGCAATAATGACAATTCTCCTATGAATCCATATCTAACCTCTGGAATTACCGGTGCCGCTCCAATTTGGAACAAAGTAATGAGATATTTATTAGATAATCAACCTGATCTTTGGCCAATTAAACCTGAAGGAATTATTGGTAAACAAGTATGTACTTTAGAAGGGGGAGATAACTGTCCATCTCGATTCGAATATTTTATAAAAGGAACTGAATCAACAACATCACCATCAATAAAACAGACTGTTCCTGTCAATCGAGATACTGATAAACTAACCACGGCAGATGATCCAGTTATGGAAATGAAAGATAAGCTAACCATCAAGGATATGTTTTCCACTTACTGTATAGACTGTAATCATGAAAAAGATAAAAAAGAAATTATTAAATTGTAGGTTTTATGATTGCATTAATCCAACGAGTGACTAAAGCTAAAGTAGTCATCAAAAATAAAACATACTCCGAGATTAAAAATGGATACATTATATTACTGGGTATATTTAAACAAGACACTGAACAACAAGGAACTAAATTGGCTAACAAAATAACCAACTTAAGAATAATGAGTGATAAAAATAAAAAAATGAATCAATCCATTCTTGATACTCAAGGAGAAATATTAGTTGTTTCTCAGTTTACTCTTTGCGCCGATACCAACCAAGGACGACGGCCTTCTTTCATCAAAGCAAAAGAACCTAAAGAAGCGAAAAAACTTTACCATCTCTTCTGTCAAAAACTAAAAGAGAAAAATCTCATTGTTAAAACAGGCAAATTCAGCACTCATATGGAAGTCCAGATCTTTAACGACGGACCAGTAACAATTATTCTTTCAGAAAAATAAAGTCTTCAGCTCGTTCTTTTTAATTTCTAATTTAGAATTAATCATTATCCACAATTCATTTAATAACTAGCCACTTAATACTAATAAATACAATTCTAATCCCCTTGACATATCAAAAATTTCAGTTATTATTTCTAATATACCCCTACCATAGGTGGGGGAACAAAATAAGTTTCTTATTATATGAATAATCAAAAAACAAAAACTTTAATAAACTTTAAAAAAGCCAGTTCTCTTCTTAATACAATCATTAAAATGACTGAAAATGACCAATACTGTATTGATATAATGCAACAAAACCTTGCTGTTATTGGTCTTCTCCGCTCTGCCCATAAAATGCTTATGAAAAACCACCTTAACTCTTGTTTTAAAACCGCCATACAATCCAATAACAATAATAAAAAAGAAGAAATGATTGAAGAAATATTAAAAGTTACTAATCTTTATAACAAATAATATGAGAAAAAATATCCTTATTTTAAGTATGTTTTTATTATTATATTCTTTAATATCTCCATTTAATGTTCAGGGACATATGATGGATTCTAATGATAATAAAGGAGAAAATACAATTAATAAAAAAACATGCAGTCAACCTAACTCATATTATGAAACTCAAGGAGATGAATTTATGGAAAAAATAATGGGAAAAGAACAAGATAAAATAATGGAACAAAGAATAGGTAAAGAATTATCAAAAGAGATGCGTCTTCATATGGGAAAAACATTGGCTGGTTGCGAAAATAATCAATTTATGACCAAGATGTTTAGCATGATGTCTTTGGGAAAAACAATTGATCCAAACTCTATAGCCTCCAACAACTTTGGAATGGGAATGAATAATTGGGGATTTAACCTAATGGGTTTGTTTATAGGATTAACAATCCTATTGTTTTTAACTTTCTTAATATTAGGAATAATCTATTTTTTAAAAGAAATAAAAAAAAAAAAAAAATAATTAAACAATTTAAAATTAATCTTTATTTATATGAAAAAAAAATATATTTGGATTTTATTAGGTTCTATTATCCTCATTGGCTCTCTTTATTTTGTCTACATCTTAACAAACACTTCCACCACTAAAAACAAGGCTAATAAATCAAATAATGAGATCTTGTTTTATCAAACTTCTGATAAGAAAAGACCAAAAGCAACCATTTTAAAAAAATCATTCAAAAACATTGGAACAATGAAAGTCTCAGAAAAAAGATCAGGTGTGTTTGAAATTCAAAATAAAGGCAATAAACCACTTCAAATTTTTCACGGTTCCACTAGTTGTGGTTGCACTTTTGGTCAAATTAAAAATAAAAAAAATAAAAGCCCTGTCTTTGGTATGCATAATAACCAAGATTTTTTCTTTCAGCTGGCGCCAAAAGAAAAAGCTCAAGTTGAAGTTATCTATAAACCTTATATTATGCCTGTTTATGGAAAAGTTCAACGAACAGCTATCTTAAAAACCAATGACCCAGATAAACCAGAGCTAAGCTTTGTTGTTGAAGCGTTTGTAAAATAAAAATCTCAACTTTAATATCTAAAGTCTAAATAGAGCTTAAGGTTTAGAATTAAAATTCTATGTCAAATAATTTTATCTTTGGAATCTCATTAACCGGCTCATTTTTTGCTGGTGTTTTAGCTCTTTTTGCCCCTTGTTGCATTACTATCCTTTTACCTTCTTACTTAGGAACTGTTTTTAAAAAAACAGAAAAAGTTTTTCTTTATACAGGAATCTTTTCTTTAGGATTAGCAATAATTTTAATACCGGTTGCCTTAGGTTTTCGATTTGTTGTTTCCTTATTTGATACATTCCACCAAGAATTTTATTTATTAGCCGCCCTTTTTCTAATCTTAATTGGACTAATGACCTATTTTGAAATGAAAATGCCTGCTTTTCTGGCTCGTTTAACAGGACTTCATCCTTCTGGAAAACCTCATAAAAAAATAGACATATTATCTGTATTTTCTTTAGGTGTTATGTCAGGCATTAGTTCTTCCTGTTGTGCTCCAGTTTTATTTGCCGCCATTACTCTAACCTCTTTAACACCAACATTATTTCAAGCAATTTTAGTCTCATCAGCTTATATTTTAGGAATTGTTTTTCCTCTTTTCGTCCTTTCTTTTTTCTATGAAAAAATTTCCAGCAACTTTTTAAGCAAAACAAGAAAAAAAGTTTACACCATTTTTAAAGTTCTCGCTTCAATAACCTTTATTATTTCTGGTCTTATTATTGGAATATTAGCTTATCTAAATAAACTTCAGATGGGCCAAATGGAAGGTTATTCTCGAGGTTTACGACTCTTTATTTTTCAGGTGTCTAAATATTTTCAAAATCCATTGATTGATTTATTTACTTTTGGAATAATTATTTTGGTTTTTTATCGATTAATAAAACATAAACAATCTAAATAATTTTTCAAGAAATAGTTAAAATTTTTATAAAGGTTGATTAATTATGGAAAAATTAAAAACACAAACTCAAACATTCCCGATTAAAGGAATGCACTGTGCTTCATGTGCTAATACGATTGAAAAGGCTTTAAAAAAAGTCAATGGAGTTATAAACGCCTCGGTTAATTATGCGACTGAAAAAGCAATAATACAAAAAAATCCAAACTCCAAAATCCAAAATTCAAAGTTAAAAGATGCAGTTAAATCTGTTGGTTATGATTTGGAAGTTCCAGAAAATGCAAAAAAAACCACAAAAGGACTTAAAATTAATCAAACAAACATTTTAAACCTAAAGATTTTAGGAATGGATTCAGCTCATTGCGCGATGATTGTTAAACAAGCAATTAAAACCCTACCTGGCGTTGAAAAAGTTGAGGTTGATTATAACAATGCTCAAGCAAAAATAGTTTTCAACCAAATAAAAACAGGAATCAATGAGATTAAAAAAGTAATAAAAGACGTTGGTTACAAGCCAATTATCAAAGAAGGCAAACAAGAAGAATTAGAAGAAAAGCAAAAAATTAACCAAAAAAAAGAACTTTTAATTTTAAAGAAAAAATTAACTCTAGGAACAATTTTATCAATTTTTATCTTTGTAGGAACATATGCTTCATGGCCATATTGGTTGCTTTTTCTCTTAGCTCTTCCTGTCCAATTTTGGGTTGGCTGGCAGTTTTATCGAGGTCTGATCCTCTTAGTTAAATACAAAACCGCTGATATGAATACCTTAATTGCCATTGGCACTTTATCTGCTTTTTTATACTCAACCGTAGCTACTTTTTTTCCAGGTTTTTTTAAAAAAGGTGGATTAACCGCTAACGTTTATTTTGACACAGCCTCGAGTATTATTGTTTTAATTTTATTAGGTAAGTTTTTAGAACTTAGAGCCAAAGGACAAGCCAGCCAAGCAATAAAAAAATTAATGGGATTACAACCAAAAGAAGCCACTATCCTTTTAAAAAAAAATGATAAAAGGTTATTGGAAATTAAAAATCTAAAATCTAAAATTTAAGATTTAGATATTAGTATTTAGAATTTATTCTAAAACTATGTTTGAAGTAAAAATTCCAGTCGAACAAATAAAAACTAACGACATTATTGTTGTCCGTCCTGGAGAAAAGATCCCAGTTGATGGAGTAATAATTGAAGGTCGTTCAAGTATTGATGAATCTATGGTTACTGGTGAATCTATGCCAGTTACTAAAACAGTTAATGATCAAGTCATTGGAGCAACAATTAATCAAACCGGCTCTTTTAAATTTCGAGCGACTAAAGTTGGTAAAGAAACTGTTCTTTCTCAAATAATTAAAATGATTGAAGAAGCTCAAGGCTCAAAAGCTCCAATTCAAAGGTTGGCTGATCTTATATCTTCTTATTTTGTTCCAGTTGTTTTAATAATTGCTGGTTTAACCTTTGGTGTTTGGTTTTTCTTTGGGCCATCCCCTACTTTCACATTTGCTTTAATAAACACAATCGGTGTTTTAATTATTGCCTGTCCTTGTGCTTTAGGATTAGCCACTCCAACAGCAATTATGGTCGGAACTGGTCTTGGAGCAGAACATGGGATTTTAATTAAAAATGCTCAAAGTTTAGAAATCGCCCATAAACTAGAAACTGTAATTTTAGATAAAACAGGTACCTTAACTAAAGGAGAACCAAGCGTAACAGATATTATATCTGTTACTAACTCAAAAACTAAAAATCAAAAATTAAATATTTTATCTTTGGTTGCCAGCGTTGAACAGCGAAGCGAACATCCTTTAGGTAAAGCAATTGTCAAAAAAGCTAAAAAACACGATCTTAAATTAATTGAGCCAAAAAAATTCAAGTCCATCACTGGTCAAGGAATAAAAGGAATTATTAATAATCAAAAAATCTATGTGGGGAAAAAACTTGACCATCAATCCCATTCTCAAACAGATTTGGCAGAAGATCTAAAAGACCAAGGTAAAACTGTAGTTTATGTTTATTTAAATAACAAACTAATTGGTTTTATTGCTATTGCTGACACTCTCAAAGAGAATTCTAAAAAAGCTGTTGAAAAATTACATCAATTAGGCCTAAAGGTTGTCATGATTACTGGAGATAATGAAAAAACTGCTCAAGCGATGGCTAAACAACTGGAAATTGATCAAGTAATGGCTCAAGTTATTCCCCAAAATAAAGCTAAAAAAGTTAAAGAACTTCAAAAAGAAGGAAAAAAAGTGGCTATGGTTGGTGATGGCATTAATGATGCTCCTGCTCTAGCTGCATCAGATGTAGGAATTGCAATGGGAACAGGAACAGATGTAGCTATGGAATCAGCCGGCATTACCTTAATGACTGGAGATTTAATGGGAGTTGTTAAAGCAATTAAACTTTCAAAAACCACGATGCGAATTATTAAACAAAATCTTTTTTGGGCATTTTTCTATAACAGTGCTTTTATTCCTGTTGCCGCCGGAGTCTTATATCCATTCTTTGGAATCCTACTTAATCCAATCTTTGCCGCCGGAGCAATGGCTTTTTCTTCTCTTTCTGTTGTCAGCAATTCTTTACGATTAAAAAAATTCAAATTCTAAGATAACAAAAAATTAGAATGTGATAGACTATAAAATATATGAGAACAAAACTTCTCTCTGGACTTGAAAGTCAGATCATGGAAATCATCTGGCAAGATAAAAAATGTTCTGTTCGTAATATAGTCGAGAGAATTCAAAAAAAACGAACCATTGCTTATACTACAGTCGCAACCATTCTCCAAAGACTGTATGTCAAAGGACTGGTTGATCGTAAAGAAACCAATAAACAAGCTTATGTTTATTTTCCAAAATTATCAAAAAAATCCTACAGTAAAAAAATTATTAAAACATTTCTTAACAATATTCTTGACTCGTTTGGTGGAGTGGCTATTGCTTCTTTTGCTGAAGGAATTGAAAGTTTACCAGAAAACAAAAAGAAAAAATTACTTAAGCTTCTAAAAAGCTAGAAAAAATTTATAAAAAATGAGAATCACTAAAAACACCTTAGTATTTTTTATTCTCATCGGTTCTTTATTATTGACGGTTATAAAAGCTCTTCAAAAAGCCTTAATTTTAGCCTGGGAAAAGACTTTATATTATTGCCAAACTATACTCCAAACTATTTCTTTTCATTTCCCTTCATCAGCTGGTTTAATAATTGCCACATTAATTATCCTTATTTTTATTATTGCTTTATTAAAATTATTATTAGTTATTCTTTATACTTTTCGTTTAAAAAGACGTCTATTAAAAAAACAGATACCGAAATCAAAAGAATTAAGGCTCTTGGTTAAAAAACTCAAGATAGAATCAATTACAAAAGTAATTAAAGATAAAAAAACATTTGCTTTTTGTTTTGGTCTTTTTAAGCCAAAGATATATCTTTCAACTGCTTTAATAAAAAAAATGACGACTCAAGAACTAGAAGCAGTCCTTAGACACGAAACCTATCATATAGAATACAATGACACGGCTGTTATGACTATTGCTTTTATTGGTCAATCACTTCTCCCTTTTTTCCCTCTTTTAAGTGATTTTATTGACAATATTCAACTTGATAGAGAAATTGAAGCTGACAAAAAAGTCATTAAAGCCATGGGCAATAAAAAAATTCTTATAACAACTCTTAAAAAACTTATTCTTTATCCTTTTCCAACTTCTGGTTACATACAAGCATTGGCTGATTATAAAACTCTGGAAAAACGAATCCAGGTTTTAACTGGTAAGAAAAAAATTTATAATAAATTTAATCAAATAAAGATTGCTATAAGTTTAATCTCTTTTATTATTCTTTTAAGCTTTATCTTTAGTCCAGTAAAAGCAGAAGAAAGATATAAAAAAACTTCTCAAGGAGTCTCTATTTGTTTATTAGGAAGCAACTGTTTTTCCCGTTGCAATCAACATCCCTACAATCCTCCCAATTCTACTTGACAAACAATACTTAATGCTACTACAATGTGTAGTAGGTTTTTATCATTTTAAAATCCTCTATTATGCAAATAATTAAAAAAGCTCTAAAACAAACTCTAAGTAAACTCTATTATTCAGTAATTACTCTCTCTGTAGCTCTAAATATTCTTTTTTTCTATTATTTTATTCTCATCCAAACAACTACTTGGGATATCTTTTGGAAATCAAATATTGCTATTTATAACTGGCTTCAAATAATTTTAAGTATTATAAACGCTGTTTTAATAGGTTTAGCAATTTCAATGTTTTTATATATATTAGAAGAGAAAAGAAAAAAATCACAACTTTCTTTTTTAGGAACAATCGGATCATTTATTTTTTCTGGCGCTGCCACTGGATGTACTGTTTGCGGGGCTTTTCTTTTACCAACTTTAGGAATTGCCACTTCTTTAACTGCTTTACCTTTTGGCGGATTAGAAATAAAAACCTTATCTATTTTTCTTTTAGTTTATGTCATCTATGAGTATTCAAAGTCAATTACTGATCTATGTCAAACAAACAGATTAAAAATTATCTCTTTTGGTAAAAAAGGAATAATTTTTAACTTTTCAAAAAAAACATTACCCCAATTAAAACCTTTTGTTATCTTAGCTGGTTTTGTTTTTATAATCTATGCCTTACCTTATCTTCCTAAAAGTTGGCGAATTAATTTTCAAAAAAATCAAACAGCAAGTACTCAAACCAAAAAAACAACCAGCAATGAAAACTACAACCAACTATTTTCTCAAATTAATCCCAGTAATGGATATGAAATTAATCCTATTTTTGGTAATTTGGGTCCTAAAATGATTTCCTCAGGTGTTATCGACCTTAATAAATTTAAAGAAGTCTATGAACGTGCTGGACGACCATTAACTGATAATCAACTCCAGATATTAACTAAAGGAAGTAATTCCAAAATTAAGATAGACTCTGAAAACTCTTATTTCTTACTTAACTTTTTCTGGGCTGTTGGTTTAGCCAATAATAATAAAATATTAACCCAAGGAGCAATAACTAAGTATGGTAAAAACCAAATCGGAAATTTTGCATCAACTGGTGGATGGTCATTATCTAAAACTACTTCTATGAATTATTTTGCTAAATTAAATTTAATCTCTTTAACTCCTCAACAACAACAGCGAGTAGAAGAAGTCAGTAGTAATATCTATCGACCCTGTTGCAACAACTCTACTGCTTTCCCCGACTGTAATCACGGTATGGCCCTTTTGGGTGTTCTACAACTCATGTCTGCCAATAATGCAACGGAAAAAGAAATGTATCAAGCAGGTAAATACTTTAATGCTTTTTGGTTCCCACAAAGTTATTATGACATTGCCCTTTACTTTAAATCAAAGGAAGGAAAAGATTTTAAAGATATTGATCCAAAATTATTATTAAGCCAAGATTATTCTTCTGTCTCTGGCTGGAAAAATACTAAAAACTGGCTAAGTCAAAACGGAGTAGTTAAACAAGCACCAAAAAGTGGTAGTGGTTGCGGAGTATAAGTAAGCA
>CAYTFR010000027.1:0-9186 GCA_964437175.1 uncultured Gammaproteobacteria bacterium
ATTAATTCTCCTTCATGGAATATTTCGATGTTTGGAAAAGCAAAAATTGATAAAATATGGCAGGTGGAAAGAATTAGAATTTATAAACTTATTCATGAAAAATAGTTTTAAAATCTCTCTGATTGTTCCTTGTTACAATGAAGAAACAAATATTCAAAAAGGGGTTTTAGATAAAATAGGTAATTTTACTAAAGAAAATAAACAGTTTATTGAGGTGATTATAGTTGATGATGGTTCGACAGATGATTCAAAAAATATTATAAAAGAAAAATATCTTCCTCAGTTTTCAAAGTTTAAACTTGAAGAGAATCAGCATCAAGGTAAGGCATTTGCTGTTATAAGTGGAATAAAAAGAGCCAAAGGAGAAGTGGTTATGTTTACTGATATTGATTTAGCCACTCCAATTGAAGAATCAAACAAGTTGATTAAGGAGTTGGATAAAGGCTATCCAATTGTTATTGGATCTCGAAATAGCCAGCGTCAAGGAGCGCCGATACTAAGAAAAGTTTTGGCTTTAGGCTTTATTATAATAAGAGATCTTTTTATTGGTTTAAAAGGAATTAAAGATACTCAATGTGGTTTTAAAGTTTTTGAAAAAAATACTGCTATGAAAATAATTAATAAACTTCAAGTTTATAAAAAAGGAGAGTTGACTAAGAGTTCATCAGTTTCTGCTGGTTTTGATCTGGAGTTTTTATATTTAGCGGTAAAGATGGGCTATAAGGTGAAAGAAGAGCCAGTAACTTGGAAGCATGTTGAGACAAAAAACGTCAATTTTATTAAAGACTCAATAGAGACTTTAAAAGATATTTTTAAGATAAGATTATTCGAATTAATGGGGAAGTATAAATAATTCTATGCTTCATTTTATTAAGAAAAACAAACTTATTTTTCTTTACTTAATTTCTTATGTTTCTATCATTAGTTATAAAATAATTCTTCACCCTTGGCCATTTTATGATTGGGATGAATCTATTTATATAGAAGTAGGAAGGGAGATGGTAAGACATAAAAGTCTTATTCCTTTTTGGCAAGGGCATATTTGGTTAGATAAGCCTCCTTTGGTAATGTTTATTTATGGTTGGTTAAATCATTTTTTTTTCTTTATTCAACCAGAGATTATCAGCCGTCTTTTTAATCTTTTTTTAGTTTTCATTCTTCTTATTTTCCTTTATATTTTTTATAAAAGGATCAGTAAGAGCCGTTATATAGCGCTATTAACGGTTATTTTAACTTCTTTTACTCCACTTTTTGTTCAAAAAGCTTATACAGTTAATATGGATGTTTTTTTACTTTTAGGCTGGATTGGTTATGTATTATTTTTTGAAAGTTTTATTCTCTCAACATTTTTTTTAAGTCTCTCTATTTTTAGTAAATCATTAGTCGGATTTTATCCAATTATTTTATATTTTATATTCTATATTTATCTTCTTGCAGTAAAAGAAATAAAAAGGAAAAAATTTCTAAAAATAATTAAAAAGTTATTGGTTCAGATATTTATTTTCTCTCTTTGGTATATAGCAATGACTATTTTATTTAAAGGACAATTTATTAAACAGCATATAATAGAAAGTCATTTTAGAAGAATAACTTCCTCAATTGAGTTTCATTTTGGTGAAAAGATTTTCTATATAACTCTTTTATTTAAAGAATTGGGTTATTTTATTTTACTGAGTATTTTAGGTTTTTTTTCCTTACTGGTTTTATTTTTCAAGAGAAAAATAAAACCTAAACAGTTTCTCTATGCAAATTTTTTATTTCCTTGGTTTATATTTTTAAATTTAACTAAGACAAAGATTTTTTGGTATTTATATCCAGCTCTTTCTCAGTTTGCTTTTTATAGTTTTTATCCTCTCCTCTTAATAAAGAGGAAAAAAATTTTTAAAATAGCTTTGGTTTTTATATTTTTAGCCATCTTATTTTGGGGAATAAATAAAAAAAGTTTTCTTCAAGTTTCATTTTCTAAATTTGATGATTATTATAAATTAGCCCAATCAGTTAAATCTAATTGTAATAAACTCTATTTTTTACCAGAAAAAAACCATCGTCAAGCAATGAACAACTTAGAAAAAATGGGTTTAACGATTACGACTACTAAATGGTGGGGTAATCATCCTTCAATTGTTTATTATTCTGAAAAACCAGTAGTTTTTATTTATAATGAAAATAAAATTAGGCCTTTAGCAAAATTAAATAAAGATATTTGTTTAGGTTTACAGCAAGAAGATATGGCTCTTATAGGTAAAAAAAACAAAGTAAAGATTTTAGATAAATTTGGGGGTCTTTTTTTATTGAAGATTTAATCTTATGAATATTATTAAGCTTAGGAAAAATAAAACTTTTATTTTTTTATTTTTGATTTTTTTCTTGGCTTTATTTCTTAGATTATATCATTTAGGTAGTCTTCCGAGTGCTTTTCATCAAGATGAAGTGTTAAGCGGATATTTGGGTAGGTTTATTTTCAAGAATGGAAAAGATTTGTATGGAAATTCCTGGCCTCTTTTATATTTTAATAAATTCGGCGATTATTACATAATCCTACCTATGTATCTTTCAGGAATCTCAACCTTTTTGTTTGGAAT
The DNA here is from genome assembly GCA_964437175.1 of uncultured Gammaproteobacteria bacterium. Lineage (GTDB taxonomy): Bacteria > Patescibacteriota > Microgenomatia > UBA1406 > GWC2-37-13 > CAYTFR01. The sequence continues at coordinate 2,583 of CAYTFR010000027.1, forward strand.
TAATGAGTTTGCCACCAGATTTCCAGCTGCTTTATTTGGCAGTTTAGCTGTTTTTCCAGTATTTATTTTTGCCAAATGGATATTTAAAAATAAAACTATTGCTTTATCATCAGCTTTTATTATTGCGGTAATGCCGTGGCAGATAGTTCTTTCCAGAGCAACAGCAGAAGGAGTAATTGGGAGTACAATATTTATTACTGGGATTTTATTTTTATTAAAATCAACTCGGAATTTAAAACTAAAAGATTTAATTGTTAGCAGTATCTTATTTTTCATTTCTTATTTTATTTATCATCCTTTTCGTCTTTATACTCCTTTAGTTTTTATTCCCTGTTTTTTTCTTTTTAAAAATATTAAGAAAAACAAAAAATATTTCATTTCATTTTTAATCGGAACAATCTTTTTTTTCAGTCTTTCATATTACATCAGTACGACCTTTTGGGGTAAAGGCCGTTTTATCCAGACATCGATTTTCAGTGATCTTTCCGGAGTAAAAATAAAATTAAATGAATTGATTTATGATGAGGGAGAAAATAAAATTTTTTTAGCTAGGTTATTTCATAACAAACCAATAGGATATAGTCGTGAGTTTATTAAACAGTATTTAACATATTTTTCTCCACAATTTCTCGTGATTAATGGCTGGAATAAATTTCGTTATGCTGTTCCTGAACAAGGCCCATTATTTATTAGCTTTTTAATTTTGATGGTTATTGCTTTGGTCTCATTCCCAGTAAGAGATAAAAAAAAACTTGATAAAAAATATTTATTGTATTTATTTTATTTACTTCTTATTGCTCCTATTCCAGCTGGTTTTACTGTTGTTGACTCGCCCAATGTTCACCGAAGCTTTTTTATGACTATCCCTTTATCAATATTAATTGGTTATGGTTTAGTAAAGTCAATTTCCATTAAATGGAAAAAAATATCACTTTCTCATCTATTAATTATCCTTTTCTTATTAGAGAGTCTTTTCTTTTGGCATCAATATGAGAATCATATGGATAAATATACTAGTGTAGAGAGAAATGATGGTCAAAAAGAGGTCGCAATTTTTGCGATTGAACATGAGAAAGAGTATGATCAAATTGTATTACCGGCACAAGAATCAATGTCTTGGTACTATCTTTTTTTTAAAAAAGATTTTAACCCTAATTATATTGGCCGTTTTAAATTAGATGCAAGGATAGAAAAAACTAATAAAATAAGGTATATAGACAATAGTTGTCCAACAACCAAATTACAACCAAAAGATTACTTAAACAAAAAAATATTAGTTATTAATAGACATGATTGTTTACCGATTGATAAGTTTAAACAAATAGGAGTGATTAAAGGAGTTAATAATCTTATGGCTTATAAAGTTTTGATACCCAATTATTAAGTTATGTTTGATATTAAAAAAATATTTTTATTTATAAAAAAAACATTCAGTAGAAAAGATATTTTAATTATTATTTTATTAATATTATTTTTTTTTCTTACGCGGTTAATAAATCTAGAAAAATTACCTATTTTTACTGATGAAGGAATTTACATTCGTTGGGCAAAAACTGCTTGGCATGATGCCAGTTGGAGATTTATTTCTTTAACTGATGGCCGTCAACCTCTTCAGACGTGGGGAACAATTCCTCTTTTAAAACTATTTTCGACCAAACCATTATTTGCCGGTAGATTATTTTCAGTTTTGACTGGTTTTTGGTCATTAATTGGAGTTTTTGGTTTATTGTTTTATTTATTTGATAAAAAAACAGCTTATATTGGAAGTAGTATTTATATACTGACTCCTTATTTTTTATTCTATGATCGGATGGCTTTAATTGATTCGGCAGTTAACTCTGCTTCTATTTGGATATTATTTTTCTCTATTTTATTAATGGATAATCCTCGTTTAGATTTGGCTTTACTTTGGGGTTTTTTATCAGGTATTTTTCTTTTGGCAAAATCTTCGGTTAAATTGTTTCTTATTTTATCTGTTTTTGCTTTGGTTTTAATCTCTTTTAAAAAGATTAAAAAAAATTATTTTCGAATTATTAATTATTTAATTTTATATTCAATTGTTTTATTTTTTTCTTTTATTATTTATAATCTTCAGCGCTTATCTCCCTTTTTTCATTTTGTAGGAGAGAAAAACAAAACTTTTATAATGACTTTTGGAGAATTATTAAAAAACCCGTTTTCCAATTTTTTTCATAACTTAGTTTTGATTCCAAGCTATGTTTTTTCTGAAATGGGTTGGATAATGTCTTTTTTTGCTTTAGTCGGTTTGTTTATTATCTTTAAAAAGAAAAGACATTTATTTTATTATCTTTTAATATGGTTGTTTTTCTCCTATTTAGGAATTGCTTTAGTGGCTAAAGTTTTGTTCCCTAGATACTTGCTTTTTCTAGGAGGGTTATTAATTATCCCAATTTCTTTTTATTTTTCTTCCCTATCGGACAAGAAATTACTAGTATTTAGTTCAATAATTTTTTTGATCAGTATTTTATATTTTGATTATCCTATTCTTTTTAGACCTCAAAATATTCCTTTTCCGCCAATTGATAGAGGACAGTATATTGAAGGAAATCCAGCTGGTTGGGGTTTGGATAAGATAATGATTTTTGCTCGTAAAAAAGCAAAAGAAAAAGATGTTCTTTTAATAGCCGAAGGAAATTTTGGTTTGGTTGGTGATATGTTGGAATCTTTATTGATCCCAGGCGATAAGATTTTTGTTAAAGCATATTGGCCATTAGAAAAACAGAATTTATTAGACGATCAAAAATATTTACAAGAAAAAAATGTTTATGTTGTATTTGCTCAACGCCAGAGTTTTCCTTTAGATTGGCCGATTAAATTAATAAAAAGATATGATAAACCAGGTGGTAAGTCATCAATATTTTTATATGAACTACATTAATATAAAATGGGCAAAAAAATAATTTTTATAATTACAATTTTTTTTATTATCTTTTTTCTTGGCCGGTCTTTAAATCCAATGAGTAGCAAAATGTTTAAGTTTCATGATGCTACTCAGGGGTCAAGAATTAAAGAGTTTAGTTTAAATCTCCGACAGGGGAAAATTCCTCCGAGAATAGCTCCAAACTTTTCATTTAGATTAGGTTATCCTGTTTTTAATTTTTACGCTCCTTTTGCTTATTGGGTAACAAGTTTTATTAACCTTTTAGGATTTAATGTTGTTGGAGCTTTAAAACTATCCTTTTTATTAACAATCGTTTTGAGTTTTGTTTTCATGTACTTGTTTTTAAAGCAATTTTTTTCTTTTTATCCTAGTCTTCTTGGAGCAGTTTTTTATGGAGCTTCTCCTTATTTTGCTGTTGAGATCTTGATTAGAGGTAATTTAGCTGAAGCTTGGTTTATAGCTCTTTTTCCTTTAGGTTTGTTTTTTTTAACTAAAAACAGTCAATCTAAGATAAAAAAACATTTCTTTATAACAACAATTATATTATCTTTTCTTTTTACTGTTCATAATATTTTTTCTTTTATTTCTTTAGTTATTTTAATATTGTATTCTTTTTTATTAAATAATAAACTCAGAAATTTATTAGCGATTGTTCTAGGGTTGATGATAGGAAGTTATTTTCTTTTTCCGGCTTTAATGGAATCTAAATTAACTTATGCGACTCAGATAGCCAAGCAAACTAAATACTCAGATCATTTTTTATGTCTTTGGCAGATCTGGGATTCTCCTTGGGGTTATGGAGGTTCAGTTCCAGGATGTAGTAATGATGGGGTTAGTTTTAAACTCGGAAAATTACAGATAATTTTTGGTTTTTTAGGCAGTATTCTTTTTTTATTAATTTCTTTTTCAAATAAAAAAGATTCATTATTAAAAAAAGTATCAATATTTTTTCTTTTATTAACATTATTGGCTATTTTTTCAACAACTTACCAATCAGAATTAATTTGGAAATTATTTAAGCCTGTTTTGTCAATCTTTCAGTTTCCTTGGCGATTATTAATATTGGGAATGTTTGGTCTTAGTTATTTTTCAGGCCTGTTTTTTGAAAAAATAAGAGTTCCTTTTAAGTCTTTTATTATTCTTTTGGTAATTGCGGTTTCTTTAATAGTTAACAGTAAATATTTTTTCAGACCAATGATTTCAATCAATAAATTTAAACAAAAATATTTATCTCAAGAGTATGTTTTAAAATATGCTGCTTTTAATATTCCTGAGTATTTACCAAAAGTGGCTGATTTTAATTATTGGCAACGATATAATCCATATACTGGTCAGAATTTACAAAAATATTCAGAATTTAAAACTCCAATAGTAATATCTAATGGAAATTATAAGGTGGTTAAGAATAATGATTTTGAAAAAGAAATTGAGATTAATAAGGTTGATCAAGCAAAAGTTAATCTTCATTACTTTCCTTTTTGGAAAATATATTTGGATAATAAACCATTTGTTCCTAAAAAATATGATAAGCTAGGTCGGCCAGAGATAAATTTAAGTGATGTCAATAGAGTATCTATTGTTTATAATCAAACAGATTATGAAAAAATAGCGAACGTATTAACATTGTTATCAATACTATTTGTAATAGTACTTTCTTTTAAATGGAAAAAAAATCTAAAACTGAGGAAATAAAGAGAAAGACTATTCTTAGTACTTTAAGTCTTTTTTTTCAAAGCGGTTATTCTGCTCTTTTAGGCTTAGTAGCTAATTTAGTCTTAACAATCCTATTTAAACCAGCCATATTTGGAATATATATTACTGTTCTTTCAATAATATCATTATTAAATTATTTTTCAGATATTGGTTTAGCAGCTTCTTTAATTCAAAAAGATAAAATAGAAGATGATGATGTTAAAACAACCTTTACAGTGCAACAAATATTAGTAGTGTTGTTAGTTATGATTGGTTTTTTATCGACATATTTTGTTAGAAAGTTTTATTCTCTTCCTCAAGAAGGAATAAAACTTTATTGGGCATTATTAATTTCTTTTTTTATCTCATCATTAAAAACAATTCCATCAGTTTTTTTAGAAAGAAAAATTCAGTTTCAAAAAATAGTTTTAGTCCAGATAGTAGAAAATACAGTTTTTTATATCACGGTGATTATTCTTGCTCTTTTAGGTCATTCACTATTGAGTTTTGCCTATGGAGTTTTACTTAGAGCAGTTGTGGGGTTAGTATTAATATATTATCTTTCTTTTTGGAAGCCAAGAATTGGAATTTCTTTCAAAAGCTTAAAAAAGCTTCTTAAATTCGGAGTTCCTTTTCAGGCGTCTTCATTTTTAGCTTTATTTAAAGATGATTTAATTAATCTTTTTCTGGGTAAAGTAATAGGTTTTCAAGGTTTGGGATATATTGGTTGGGCAAAAAAATGGGCGGAAGCACCAATAAGAATAGTGATGGATAATATCAGTCGAGTTAGTTTTCCTGTTATGGCTAGATTTCAAGATGAAAAAGAAAAAATTAGTCGTTTAATAGAAAAAATACTCTATTACCAAACAGCAATTTTAATTCCAATTATGGCAGGGATAATATTAATGATGCCATTGCTTATTGAAGTACTTCCAAAATATAGTAAGTGGAGACCAGCATTACCTTTATTTTATATTTTTGCTATAGCCACTTTTTTTATTTCATACTCAACACCCTTTATTAATTTGTTCAATGCTCTAGGAAAAGCAAATATTTCATTTGTATTTATGTTGGTCTGGACAATATTAACCTGGGTGTTAGTACCTGTTTTATCAGCCAGATTTGGAATTTATGGTTTTCCAACAACAATTTTGATATTATCAACGTCTTTTATAGTTGTTTTAAGAGTTGCCAAAAGGTTGGTTTCTTTTAACTTTATAAAGCAGGTTAAACCATTTGTAATTTCTACATTAGTCATGTCGGGGAGTATAATGTTAGTAGTTAACTACTTTAATAATTTATTATATTCTTTATTTATTATTGTATTGACAGGAGTAGTTGTCTATATAGTTAATTTAAAGCTGATGTTTAAAATTGACTTATTAAATAAAGCAATTGATTTATTGGAGTTGAAAAAAAATAATTATGGAAAAAATATCAATCATCATTGTCGTTAAAGATAATCGACTTCATTTTTTAAAAACAATAGATTCAGTCAAGGAGATTGCTGATGAAATAATTATTATTGATATTGGTCTTGGTGAAAAAACAAAAAATCTAATAAAAAATGACAAAATGGTTAGGTTAATTAAAATTAAGGACGAGGTTAAGTATGTTGAGATGATTAGAGAAAAAGTAAAAAATTTACTTAATTGAGTAGATAAGATTAAAACAAAAATTATCTTAATAAATGAGTCCAGTCGGCAATAGGAGCTTGATTAACTAATATAAAATTGAGAGTGTAAAAGTATAAAGCCGGTAGGCTTAATAAAAAAGCAACTTGAAATTTTTTTGAGGTAAGAAATCTTTCAAACTTAATCATAAAAAAAGGAAGCAGAGGATAAGAAAATCTTGTTACATCTCGTTGTGGAATAAAGATTAAAAATAAAGTGTAGAATAAACTAAAGTAGAACCAGCTTCTGTTTTTACTCTTATACAAAGAACTGATCAAGATGAACATTCCTACAAAATAAAAAGCAACATCTTCTAACCAGCCAGTTCCAGCCCAAG
>CAYTFR010000028.1:0-8736 GCA_964437175.1 uncultured Gammaproteobacteria bacterium
TAGCTTCTAAAGATGAATCAATAGCTTCTGAAGTTGAACCGACTCAAGTAGTTCGTTCAGTAGTTGTTTCTTTAGCTCCTAGTGATGAATTGTATCAAAGATTTAAAGATCAATTGTCAAGTGAAAACAAAGAAAACAAAGAAGAAGTTTCTATTTTAAACTTTTATGTAGAAATTAAAGGTCAAGAAGATGGAGAAGATAGAGGCGATTATCAAAGATATACCTTACCTGGAGGAAAATATAAGGATTTAGAATCTTTTCCAGAAGCAACCCACCGAGAGGTTTCAGAAGAATTGGGAAAAACTCCTTTAGGTTTACCTGAAACTCCGAAAATTGGTCAATGGAATTATACTTCTCCAAAAGGGGGGGGAAGAAAGGTTGTTTTAACTTATAATCCTGTTTTGCCTTTTAAAGAAGGGGAAGAGATTATTGGTGATCCAAAAGTACAGGGGATTAAATCTTTAACTCTTCAGGAATTTGAAGAATTAATAAGAAAAGGAGAGTTGGGAGGTATTCCACTTGAAGGTCATCTTGCAATTGATGGTTCGAAAAAGGATCCAATTGAAATAAATTCAGACCATGCTGGAGCTCGAGATAATTCAATGGAGAAAGTTTTGTCTTGGATGGGCCATATTGAAAAATATTTAAGAAAAAGGTTTGAAAAGATTGCTTTTAAAGATGGTAAGCTTGTTCCTGAGGAAGAGTTTATTGCTCAGTATCAAAAAGAATTAGCTAGATTTATGAGTCAAGGAATTGGAACAGCTTTTAAAATTTTTGAAAACAAAGAAGAATCAGAGGAAGAAAAACCCGAGAAAAGAAAAGATGAACTTTTGAAGGCTCTAAATAGTGGTTATTTAGGAAAAGATATTCTTTATTTCTTACCTCAATTAGCAGAGTTTGGAGTTGATTACCCTGGATTAAGTGAGACAACTAATGGGGTAGAAGCATTTGTTGGTTTTTTAGAGGACATTTTTGATAACTTTTTAAAAAGTAAAGGATTATCTAAAAAAGAATATGAGGAATTTATGAAAAATAATAATATATTATTGGGTGATAGAGTGAAGATGGTAAATGAGTTTGATAGATACTTTAGAGAAGAATTAAAAAAAACCTTCAACTTAGATGATTCCTATTTAGATAGAGCAATTAATCATGCTCAGGATTTTTTCCGCGATTTATCCAATGATATGAAGGTGGCTGATTCAGGATTAACTAAAGGATTATATCAGGAGTATAGTTTGATAAATGAGGTTAATAATGCTAATCCTGGTTTTTTGCTTAGTTTATTTTTAGGTTGTGATACAAAAGAAAACACGACTCATATGAATAAATTAATTCGGTTTGAAGCAGGAAGACAGTTGCTTTTTTTGTTTAAAGCCTTATCTGGGATTAAATATTATGATGAAAATATAAAAACAATAAGAGATGGTTCTTTGAGATATGGGATTAACAACTTTTTTGGTCCGGTTAAAGAAGAAAGGAGAGTTGATCTGGATGACAGTCATCATATGATAGTAAGAATTAGAAGAAGAAATGGGGAAGACTTTGTTGCTGATGAAAAACCAAGAAAAACTTTTTGTTCGTTTTTACGTAAAAGTTTTGAGGAAGAAATTGGCGAAATTAAGGATTTTAATTCTGTTAGTATAGTTTACCCAGAGAATCCGGAGAATGTAAAAGGTGAACTTGATAGATTGGTATTGGATTTTATTCAATACCTTCAAGAGCAATTTGGAATAAAAGCTTTAATTGAAGAAGATAAACATAAAGGTCTTGATAACTATTTGAATTCAGAAGATCAAGGATCAAATAATTTAGAGATTTCTGGTAAAAGAGGAGGGTCCCAATCTTCCCGGATTATAAGAAGAAAATTGGTTATTAAATTAGGGGGTGAACGAATGGAATTAACAATTTATCCTTTTCTTTCAATGGAAGGAGATAGGTGGGGTTGGCGAGAAAAAATAGCAGACGATTGGAGATATATAGTTAGAAGAGTATTGGCAGGGAAGAATGGAATGCCATCATTTTATGAGTTGTGTTCCCCACCGGGATTTTATGAAGATAATTATCGAAAAAAATTAAACGCTGTTTATCATAATAGTTAAGGAGGTGTGATTAGAGATTCTTTATTTATCTTAAATACTTTTTTATATTAGCATTGTGTTCTTCAAGGTTTTTTGAGTAATGCATTTGACCTGATTTGTCAGAAAGATAATACCAATAAGGAGTATTTTCGTTAGCCTTAACCACAGCTTTAATTGATGAAAGTCCTGGATTGGCAATTGGTCCTGGTGGTAAACCTTTGTATTTATATGTGTTGTAAAGAGAGTCTATTTTTAAATCGTCAACAGTTAATTTTTGTTTCCACCAAGTTTTTTCATTTGGTTGATATCCTAGAGTGTATTGAACTGTAGCGTCAATTTGAAGTGGCCAGTCATTTCTAATTCTTTTTAGAATAATACTGGCGACTTTTTTTCTATCTTGATTAAACTTAGCTTCTTTTTCCACCAAAGAAGCAAGAGTAATGACTTGAAGATCAGTTAACCCTTTTAATCTGGCTTTTCTTTTTAGTTTTTGGTTATATTTTTTGTTAAAATTATTAGTTAAAAGATTGATTACTCCTTCAGCAGTTGCTTGTCGAGGAATTAAGTATGTATCTGGAAATAAATATCCTTCATGAGCGTTTTTAATAAACTCATTCTCAGGTATATTTAGTTCTTTTGAGAATATTTGGGCGATTTCTTCTTTACGAAGACCTTCAATTATAGTTACCCAAACATCTAATGTTCCATGAGTTAAAGTTTCTGCAATTTGGGAAGCATTCATAGAGGGCGATAATCGAAAATCACCAGCTTGAATTTTCTTTTCAAATCCTAATTGTTTAATAACTAAATAAAAGATTAATTTATTTCGAATAAGTTCGGCTTTGTATAAATTTTTAGCAACTGAAGTAAGGTTCTCTCCTTTTTGGATGATAAATATTTTTGTTGTTTTATCGTTTTTATTGATTGGCAAAGTTCCTTCTCTGTAATAAAGGTAAAGGCTAGAACCGATGACAGTGATAATAGTAATTAAAATAAAAACTTTATTTTTCAATTTCATAGATCGGAAAATTTGTAAAAGTAGAGATAGCTTCTTTTAATCGGTATTTATCTGGGGAATAAAAAATAACTAATGGTTGATTTTTTTTTACTTCCTGATCGATTTTTTTCAATAAATATATTCCAGCCTGTTTATCATTAGGAGCACCTAGTATTTTAGCAATTGAGTTTAAATTATAATTGTTGATTTCTTTTATTTTACCAAAAACTTTTGAGTTAAGTTGTTTTTTATGACTTTTGATTTTAAGGGTTTCTGAAGTGATATTATCATTTCCTCCTTGAGCTTTTACAATTTCTTTAAATTTTTTTAAAGCTAATCCTTGAGTAAGGATTCTTTTAGCTTCTTCTTCGCCATCTTTGTTAATCTTGGCGGTTTCAAAACAGATGTTTAATAATTTGCCTGCTAAACGAAGAGCTTTGGCTTCTAATTTCAAAGGCCTTTGAGATTTTTGTTCCAAAACATAAAGGACATCTAAAGCTTCTAATACTGGACCGATACCTTGACCAGCTGGTTCAAGAGTATGGTTAATATCAATGCTAACTTTAATCTTAAATTTTTCACCTAATCTCTTAAATTTTTTTGCTACTTTTTCAGCATCATAAAAATGACGGATTTTCATGGTTTTTCCAACAGGGATATCTAAAATTAAATGATTAGTTGAAGCAGCTACTTTTTTAGCCATTATTGAGATGATAATTTTATCAAATGATTCAAATGACAATGGTTCTTCTACCTTAATAAGGACATCATCAGCCGGAGCCATTCCTAATCTGCCGTTCCAGGCAATACAACCTCCTATTTTATTAACGATATGATTGATTTGTTTTCGAGAGAGATTAACATTAGCTAATACTTCCATGACATCAGCTGTTCCAGCAGGAGAAGTTATTGCTCGGGATGATATTTTTGGAATTTTAAATCCAGCTGAAGCAATAATTGGGACGATGATCATTGTTGTTCTTGTTCCTGCAACGCCACCTGTTGAGTGTTTATCAGCGACAATTCCTTTAAAATGAAGTTTTTTGCCAGTTTCAACCATGGCTTTAGTAAACTGATAAAGCTCATCAGTTGAGAAACCTTCTTTAAATGATGCAGCCACAAAGTAAGTTGTTAAAATATCACCTAATTTTTCTTGCCCAATTTCATCCATTAAATTATATATTTCATGATAACTAAGCTTTTTTCCTAATAATTTTTTTTGGATTGTTTTGATGGCTTTTAAACTTTCTTTTTGAGATTGAGATGACATAGGTAAAAATTATTTATTTAACTGATGTGTAAACTTCTATAATTTTTCTTTTATATTCTTTGGCTTTAATCATAAGTTTAGCAATTAAGTAGATTTCTTTAACATTGATAAACCAAGATATAAAAAGATAAAGTGAGAAAAATAAGATACTGGTTATCAAAAGAAGGAAAAAAACATTAATTGTTCTTGTTGTATCAAAAACTAGACCATCAAGAAGCTTCATCCCATAATAGGCAGGAACAGTTGATAGAATAGTGGCAATACTCATTTTTATTGATTCCAGGAAAAAAGTAAAGAAATCTAAACCACCAAGTTTTTTTGATAAGAGAAAGAATAAAAAAACAAAATTAACAAACATAGAAATAGAAAAAGAAAGTCCTAAAAACCAAATAGGAAAATGAAAAACAATAATAAATAATATGCTTAAGATACTATTAATAATTATTGATGTCAAACTAATAAAAAAAGGAGTTTTACTGTCAAGAACTGCATAGTAAGCTCGAATTAAAAAATAATAGAGAGTGTGAAAAGGAAGACCTAAAGAAAAATATGAAACTGTTTTAGCTGTTTGGACAGTTGCTTCCCAGTCAAATTTGTGACCACCGAAAAATAATCGGACAATTGGTGTTCGAGCAAAAATAAAAAGGCTCATAATAGGGATAGAAAAGAAAAAAAGGCTAAGAACAGAATCAATAATAACTTTTTTGAAAGCAATAATTTTTTTTTCTTGATGCATCTCTGATAAATAAGGAAGCGATGCTTGGCCAAAAGAAATGCCAATTACTGAGACTGGAAGAAGTTGGAGTCTTTGAGCTAAATAAAATATGGCGTATGATCCAGGACCAACAAGACTAGCTAGAGTTAAGTCAATCGTTGCTTCGATTTGACCAGCAAAAACATTAAGAATTCTGGGAATAACTAATTTAAAAAACTCAGATAGTTCTTTAGTCTTTTTAATGATTAATTTATATTGGAACTGACTTTTGAAAAGCATTGGTAATTGGCTAAGGGAAAAAAGAAAAGCACCAATAATTACACCAATGATTGGTGCTGTAAGAGAGAGTTGATTTGAGAACATTAAAGTGATGACAATAATGCTTAAATTGTAAATAATCGGAGCAAAGGCAGATAAAAAAAATCTTTTATTTGCTTGACCAATTCCAATTAAAAAATTTCCTAATATTAGAAAAGGAAGTTGGCCGATTAAAAGAATTTTTGTGAAGAATATTACTTGAGATATTGCTTGATCGCTAAATCCAGGTGTAATAAGAGGAATTATTTTATCTACAGTTAGGAAGATAATAATAATAAAAACAAAAAGAATTAAAGTAATAAGGTTAATAATAGTTGAGATATTGTTGTTTAATATTTTTTTATCCTTTTTATATTTAATAAATATAGGGATAAATGTAGCGGTTATGGCTCCAGTAATCAGAATTTCAAAAATTAAGTCTGGAATTCTAAAGGCAGCAAAATAAATATCTAGTTCTTCTTTTATAAAAAAACTAGATAAGATTCGATAGCGAAAAAAACCGAATATTCTTGATATAACAATCATTCCTGAAAGAATAATGGCTGAGGAAAAGATACCTTGCTGTTTTGAGAAAATGATTTTTTTAGTCCGATTTAAAAATAAGTCCATAGTTTTTCCACTTGACTTCTTGTCCAAAATGGTTTTTAATGGTTAAATATGGTGTTTTTTGGTGAATATTCAGTTTCGTTTACTGCTCCAGGCAGAATATTACTCCCAAAACGAATTCGTGAATTATTAAAAGGCAATGTTTTTATTTTAACAAAAGGATTTGATTTTTGCTTAGCTGGTTATGATAAAGATGAATGGGAACAAAAAGCCAAAGAATTACTTGATGTATCAATTTTAGAGGAAGAAGAGATTGAGAAAAGGAGATTTGTTTTTTCATCAGCGGTTTATTTAGAGATAGATAATCAGGGTCGTTTTGTTATTTCAAGAAATCTTTTAGAGTATAGCAGTTTAGAAAACAAGGCTGTAATTATTGGTGTTGGAGATCATTTTGAGATATGGAATCAAGATAAATGGAAAGAGTATTCTAAAAAATAGAAGAAAGAAGTATTAAGTATCAAGAGTTTAGATAATGGATGATGAGGAATTTATAATGAACCTAATTTATAAATTTTAATCAAGGCTCAATAATTAAATTTTAAATATTTAAAGATTTCATTATTAGCCAGATGTTGATTAATTTTTGATTGATATTTTGGGCTAGGAAGTGGGATAGGAATGATTTGAGAGGTTAAAAATATGGTTAATATTCATACACCAGTTCTTTTAAAATCAGCGGTTGAGGGGTTAAAGGTTAAGAAAAGAGGAAGATATATTGATGCTACTGTTGGTCAAGGTGGCCATTTAGAAAAGATCCTTTTATTAGGAGGAAAAATATTAGCCATGGATCTTGATAGTGAGCAGATTAAGAGATTAAGAGAAAAATATAAAGATAACCAAAACTTAATTTTTGTTAATAATAATTTTTCTCATATTGAGAAGGTTGCTAAAAAACAGGATTTTGATCCAGTTGACGGAATTTTATTTGATTTAGGTTTGTCTTTAAATCAAATAAAAAAATCAGGAAGAGGTTTTTCATACAAGAAATTGGAAGAGCCATTGGATATGAGAATTAGTAAAAGATTTAAAACAACCGCTAAAGATATTATTAAAAGTTTATCAGAAGACAATCTTTATGAGATATTTAGTCGCTATTCTGAAGAACTCTATTCTCGGTCAATTGCTCAAGCTATTGTCAGAACCCGTACTATAAGAAAAATTAAAACAGTTGAAGATTTATTAAAAATAATCGATAAAGTTGTTGGTAAAAAAAACACCAGGGTTTATGGGAGAATTTTTCAGGCTTTACGGATTGCGGTTAATAACGAGATTGAAAATTTAAAACAAGGCTTATCTGGATCATTAAAAATTATAAAAAAAGATGGTCGGATTGTTGTTATTAGTTTTCATTCAGTAGAAGATAGAGTGGTAAAAGAATTTACTAAAAAAAACAACTTAAAGTTATTGACAAAAAAAATTATGAAAAGAGGAAAAGGAGCTATTTTTGAAAGATCTGCTCGATTAAGGGTAATTAAAAAATAGGAGTAAAAAAATATGAAAAAGATTTTTTCTAATACAATTTGGATTGTTATGCTAATATTAGTTTTTTCAAATTTCTATGTATTTATGCTTTCGATGAAACTAAGTGATAAGACAAAATTTTATGAAAAAGAAACAAGCAGATTACATAAAGAAAATTTAGAGGTGGAAAAAAATACATTTTACTTTGATTCTCTTCAGTATGCTGCTTCTAAAGCGGCTGAGATGAATTTTTCTAAACGGTCAGAACCAATATTCTTAGAAAAATTAAAGTATGCTCGAAGATAGACTTTATGAAGAATAAAATTCGAATTCTTTTTTTAATTTTTTTTCTCTTATTTACAGCTATTCTTATTAAGCTTTTTTATATTCAAGTTCTTCGTCAAAAAGTAAATGGTTACAATCAATATTTAAAAACACGAAAGATATTTCCAGAAAGAGGAAAGATATATGATCGAAACGACCATCCCTTAGCTGTTAATCAGTCAAGTTTTCTTTTATATGTAGAACCTAAAAAAATAAAAAATAAGTTGGAAACTGTTAAAAAGTTAAATTCAATCTTAAATATTGGAGAAAGTACTTTAGAATCAAAAATAAATAGAAATAAGGTTTGGGTAGCTATTAAGTCTGGTTTAGATAAAGTTAAAAAGGATAAGATTGAGGATTTAGGAATTAAAGGGCTAGGTTTTGATTATGGTTTTAAACGATATTATCCTGAGGCTTCTTTAGCCTCTCACTTAATTGGATTTTTAGGAAAAAATACTCAAGGAGAAGATTTTGGTTATTTTGGAATTGAAGGATATTACAATAAAGATCTTTTTGGGCTACCTGGATTTATCAAAACAGAAAGAGATATTAAAGGAAGACCAATGTTTATTGGTACTCAGGACAAGATTGAGCCTGAAAATGGTCGGGATTTGATCTTAACAATAGATAAATCTGTTCAAGAAATAGCTAAACGAAGATTAATGGAGGGAATAGAGAGATATAAGGCCTCATCAGGATGTGTTATTGTTGCTGATCCAGAAACAATGCAGATATTAGCCTTAGTTTGTCTGCCTGATTTTGATCCGAGTAAATACAATCTTTTTTCAGAAAAATTGTATAAGAATCCAGCAATTTCCAATGTTTATGAACCTGGTTCGATTTTCAAACCTCTTATTATGGCGGCTGCGCTTTAATGTCATATCTTGTCGCTTTTGAAACATGTTCCTCCCGCTACCTGTTGCACTATGATGCGGATATGTTGCTTTATCAAGCAGAGAGTTTT
>CAYTFR010000029.1:0-8597 GCA_964437175.1 uncultured Gammaproteobacteria bacterium
ATAGCCATAATAAATAAATAAAATAAAGGCAAACCCTCATAATAGTTGTTCCAAAAATTGTCTTTATAAAAAGTTGAAAAAACAAATAATAAACCTAATAAAAAACCAAAAACTTTTAATGAATTTTTATAAATAGGAACTTTTTTAACGACAATCAAAATAAAGGCTATTAGCAATAGTAAACTAAAAATAACCATTAATTTTTCATTAATAAATATTCCCTTATAAAATCCAGTAAATAATTTAATTCTTTCGTTAACAATACTTAAATATGGTTTTGGATTGTAATATTTTGGATAAAAAATAAATGATAAAAGGGTTTTTGTTTGAATAAATCCATGTTTTATCTCAAACAAAATCCTGAAAATAAAGGCAGAAAATAAACCAAGCAGAAAAAAAAGTGAGTTTTTTTTTGTCCAAATAATGGTTCTTAGTTTTGAAAACACAACTGTAGTAACAAAGTAAGCCGGTATTAAAAATAATCCCAAAGCAAACTCAAGTTCACTAGCTATTCCTAAGCTTAAACCAAGTAAAAATATAATAATTGATGTTTTTTTAAACTTATCTTCTAAAAGAAGAAAATTTAAAGCTAAAAATAAAAATAAAAAGGGTAAAACCATTGTGTTATTCCCTACAAAGGTCGCTGTATAGATAAAATATGGTGAAACAGCAATCAATAATCCTAAAGAAAAAGCTACCAAATAATTACTTTTTTTTAAAATCAAGTAAGAAAATCCTAAAAAAACTAAAAATTGAACTAAAAGATTAAACCAATAAAAACCTATAGGACTGCCATTAAATAGAATAAAAGCAATCGCTAAAATGTAATACCACCAAGCGCCGTGATATATTCCCATGATCCCTGTTGTTGGACCAATAAAGGTTGGATTTTTATAAAGAACTATTTCTGCTGTTTTTAAAAAATCTCTTCCTTGATCATATGTGTAACCAACTGTTTGATGAAGAATTGATCCTACTCTAAATAAATAAAAAAGAATCAGTGGTAAAATGAATAATAAAAGAAGCTGTTTTTTATTTAATCTCATTTTTACAATTATAACAAAACTTAATGATCGTTTTATATAGTGTTATCCTTGCTGTCCTGAGCCTTTATTCCTACTCTCTTGTTGATCTTAATCTAACTCTCATTAATCATCCTTTTTGGAATATTTTTCGAAAAAAAATTATATATCTAGGATACTTTCAAAGAGATTTCTCTACTTTAATATATTTAATAATTATTTCTGCTTTATTAGGATTTTATTGGTATTTTGTAAAAAATTACAAAAAATATAACCTTTTTTCAATCGTCTTTGTAATCTCAATCACTTTATTATTTTCTTATCCTTTTCTTTCTCATGATTTTTTTAATTATATTTTTGATGCCAAGATTTTAACCTTTTACCATCAAAATCCTTATTTATATAAAGCTCTGGATTTTCCAAACGATCAATGGATTAGATTTATGCATTGGACTCATAGAACATATCCATACGGACCAGTTTTTCTCTGGATTACAATCATTCCATCGTTTTTTTCTTTTGGGAAATTTATACTTAATTTCCTTTTTTTTAAAGCAACATTTATTATTTTTTATCTTTTAGGAGTTTATTACTTAAATAAAATGAATAAAAAATGGGCAGTAATCTTTGCAGTTCACCCTTTAATCATTATGGAAGGTTTGGTTAACTCTCATAATGATCTAATAAGTCTATCTCTTGGCATTATTGGCATCTACTATCTTTTTTATCAAAAAAAAAGCTTAAGATCAAAACTTTTTCTATTATTATCAGGTGGCATAAAATATATTACCTTGCCTATTATTATCTTGAATAAAAAGAAAAAGTCTTTCTTAAACATATTTTCCTTTTTAGGATTAATCTTTGTCCTTTTATACCTTAGCTTTAAGTCAGAAATTCAACCATGGTATTTTTTAAATATATTTATTTTCTTACCCTTTTTCGAAGATTTTATCTCAAAAACAAATGTCTTTTTTTTAGGATTATTACTATCATATTACCCTTATATAAAACTTGGTGGCTGGGGAAAAATATCTTACGTAAACATGAAGCACAATATTATTTGGGCTTTTTTTTTAATTAATCTATCTTTTTATTTATTTAAGTTTATTAAAGACCGTTATTATACAAAGACCTTCTTTGTCAAATCTATTACAGAATTCTTTAAAAGATGAAGTTTTGTTTTAAATGGAGCATATTTTAAACCAAATCTCAAACGACTGTTTTGCTGAAATTTTTGATGAGTCTCTGATCCTGAACCACCAGTTGATTGGGCGTTTTTATGCCAGATTACAATTGAAGGATTATAATATAATTTAATCTCTTTTTGTTTTGCCCTTTGACAGAAATCAACGTCTTCGTAATATAAAAAATATTTTTCATCCCAGAAACCAACCTTATCAACTACTGACTTGTCAAAAAACATTAAACATCCAGTAATAAACTTTGTTTCTTTAAATTGATCATATTGTCCTCTATCTGGTTTATCAACCCCTTGATGATTGATTAATACGTTTTTCCAATCAATCACTCCTCCTGCATACCAAATAACTTTGCCTAAATCTCTTTTTTGATATTGATCTTTATGATACTCATATCCAGGGGCATAGTAAATTTTTCCGCCAACAATAGTTGACGGGTTACCTTTTAGACTAATCAGGCTGTTTCTAATAAAATTCTTGTCGAAAATAATATCGCTATTAACTACACAAAATAATTCATAACCCTGGTTAGTTGCCTCTCTTAGACCATGATTAACCCCATGGCCATAACCTTTATTACGGCTGTCAATTATTTCATATTGATTGTTTTTAATTAGTTTCTTATCAATTAGCTTATTGATTGACTGTTTTTTGTCATTATCGGATAAGTCAACAATATATAAAAAATAGTTTTTGTGAGAATTTTTAGCTAATGATTTTACAAAGTCATCCAAAACTAAATAGTTGTTGTAAACAACTGTTATTATGGCTAATTTAGTCATAATTTAAGTATAACACTATCATCGTCAATAAAAGTTCAAGTCGGTTTTTGATACAATAAATAGTTTAATTTCTGCCATTGTTCTTGAGTGATACTATTATATCTGTCTTTGCGGATATATAAAAACGACGGCTGACCTATTCGATTTAACCGAACATAATCTTCAGTTAACCTTTCTGAAATTATTACTTCTAATTCAGGAAAGGGAATATCAAAATGATGATGATTTTTGGTAACAATAAATGTTGGCAAATTCCTTTTAAACGTATATTCTACTTCTTGTCGATATCTAGGAACATAATAAGTCCAAGGGTAATACTCAACCATTCTACTGCCAATATCTATGTCAGCAACATAGTTAATCAGGGGATCATTAGGTAAAGCAATCAATTTATCATTATCTTTTTTGATGATCTCTATTGCCATACCATATGATTGTGAGTCAGAATAATTAATATAAAATTCAGTTTGTCGATCACGTTTTTGTAAATAATGATTGTTTGAAACTGCTATATTAAAAAGCACCAGTAATATTGTTATAATATTTTTCAAATAAAACAGTCGGCTATATTTTTTATCTTTTCTAAATAAATAAAAGGAAAAATAAATTTCAACAATAAAAAACACTCCAATATAAGGCAATAAGTGAAAATTTGTTAAGGTTGGCTCAAAACTGCGAAAAAAATTAGATAAAACCAATAATACTAACAATAAAAACCAGGCTTTAAATATTTTATTTTTATAACAAAACCATCCGGTTATTAGATAAAAAATAATAAAAACAGATATAAAAATTTTAAAGCTATTAAAAGGCGGAATAAAACTATATAAAGGCATAAACACTAGCAACAAAGGTGAAGGTAAATCAATCCCAGAATGCGGAAGAAAATATTTAAAATTATAAATAATTGATTCTCTAACATAATCAATCATTGAGATATTAGTAAAAAGAAATAAAGTTAATATAATAGATGGTAAAAATAAGTATTTAATATGAGATTTTTTGTGATAGTAATATAAAACTATTAAACTTGAGACCATAACTACAATTGCAATCGGAATTAACGTAAAAACTATCATAAAACTACTTATTGAATAGATAATTAATTCTTTTTTTGTTAATTTTTTTTCAGATACTAAAGCTTTAATCGTAATAATAATTATGGTAACTAACGGATAAACCGCTAAAGTCTCACCTAAAAGCTTATAACCCGATAAATTAAATTTAATGGTTTCAAATACAGCACTAAAAACTAAAATAATTGGGCCAAATAATGATAAATATACTCCATTCCAAATAATGGCATAAATTGAAATTGCCAGGCGTTGACGGCTAATATATTTATAAAGATTGTTTGGTCGGGTTAGTAATTCAACTACAGCGCTAAAATAATAATTAAGAGGTTGGTGATTAAACTGCATATTAGTATAAAGCCGTCTTCCTTTTAACATTAAGTGGCCACCGATCATATGAGCAGTTTCATCACCAAATCTTTCTGATTGAGCTAAATTATAGGCAATATAGAAAGTTAACCCAGAAATTAAAATAAAAATCAAAAGATTGATAAGAATAAAATATTTATTATGACTATTAAATTTTTTCCATAATTTAAATTTCATATATGTTTTATATAGCATAATTACATATGCCTAAAAAATTAATAGATATATGTTGTTTTGTTTCCAATCAATTTATCACGGTTGAGGCCGAATCAATTATACCTCCTGATAAAAAAACTGATATTGTAAGTATCAGTCTACAACAAAGATGTCCTAATTACCAAGCCTCTCCTTCCCATATACCATCAACCTACTATCGCTTTTGATGACGGTATAAGAAATATTACTCATTGTGACTACGTAGCTGTCGACTAAAAAACTGTTTTACCTTCGTTAATCCTGCCTGTTATAATTCTTAGTAATGTTGAATAAAATAAAACAATATATAAATAATAATAAACTCCTTTTTTTTATATTTTTATTTTTTATTATTCTCCACCTGCCATTGCTGGATCATACTTTTTTACTTCGAGGGAAACGGGATATTACACTAACCGGCTATGCTTTAGCCCATAGTGGTAAAGATCTCTATGGAAATTTATTACAGGTTTAATTTTTAGGTCTAAATCAACCAACCCCTTTTCTGGCTTTTTATTATGTCGCTATTTGGTGGCTGATTATCCCAATTAAAAGTGTCTTTATGGCTCGTCTGCCTTTTGTTATTGCTACTTCATTTAATATTTTTTTAGTCTATGAGTTAATTAAAAAAATCACTAATGTAAATTAGTGAGAAAAGACTTTTGAAAATAATCTCGTAGTTATTTATTCTGAAGTAATTTAATTTTGAATTAAACTAATATTCAACCAATATTTGCCTTTTACCAATTCTTTATCTTTTTCTTTATAATCAAAAAAACCATTTGCTTTTTTCATTTCATCTAATGGTTTAATAAAAATAATCATTTGTTTATTCTTGTTTTGACTATAAATATAATCATTTTTATTTTTGTAAATTTTTTTTTCAGGATTAATATTTTTAATAACTTGGCTAATATCATTAAAATCAACTAAAGCATCTATACTATATAGATTTGAACAATTATATTCTAAAAAAATCAATTCTTTTGATAATTTGTTAAAATCTATATTTTTATCTTTAAATTTTTTTAAAAACTCTTTATTTTTTATCCCTTTTTTATTAAAAATAAAATTACCTGGACAATAAAATTCTCTAAATTTCCAAAAAGATTGAGCTTCTATTTTATTTTCTTTTAAAACTTTTTCTTTAAAATCTTTCCAAAGATATTTCTTTTTAAATAGAAAAACTCTCATTGATATTTTTGGCTGTAGAAAAATAAAAATTGTAACAATAATCAAGACTGATATAATATAAAAATAAATGTCTTTATGGTTTTTGTTCATAACTAATATTAGTTAATTAATTAAAATGAAATATTTTCGAAAAGAGATAATAATCTTTATTTCTATTTTTATTATATCATTCTTTCTCGTTTCTGATCTTTTCCTCAACAAAAGCCAACCAGCCACTTTTGACGGTCCTACCCATCTTGCCAATATCGCCATGTTTTATAAAAGTCTTAAACAAGGCGAGTTCCCCGTTACATGGACTGATGGATTTGCCAACTATGGAATGCCTCTAGGATTAATGGCTCAACAAACAACTTCATACTTAGGAGCCTTTATTAATTTTTTTACCAACAACATTCTTCTTTCATATAATTTGGTTTTTTTAATCGGAGCTTTTTTTTCATCATTGTTTTTTTATTGGTTTTTAAGGCTTTATTTTTCTGAAAAAGCTTCTTTTATCGGAGCTTTTTTATTCAATTTTGCTCCTTACCGAATAATAAATATATATATAAGAGGAGCCTTACCTGAATTTTTTGCCAGTGTTTTCCTCCCTTTAATTCTGATTGGTATTTATCTTTTTTTAAACAAAAAAGATTATTGGGCTCTAATTTTCATCTCCATATCATCTAGTTTACTTGTCTTAACCCATCCTTTTACTCTAATTATCTACAGCTTCATTTATATACCATATATTATTCTAAATCTAATAGGTAAAAAGAAGATTTTAAAATTAACCACTCTTTTGCTATCCAGTTTTGTTTTGGGAATCTTGCTGGTCGGCTATTACATTATTCCTCTTAAATTTGAGCTTAAATATTTTTATTATGGCTTGGGCAAAAATCATTTAAAACCAAATCAATTTTTAAGTTTAATTAATTATATTGATCCGCGATGGTTTTATTTTTTTAAAAATGATATTTTCACTCGAGGACATTTTATTAAATCCGGATTACTTGAAACAATTATTGTCATTTTTGGATTATTTCTATTAATCAAGAAAAAATTCTATAAAAACATAAAAAAATTTGATTGGTTGTTTTTTTCTGTTTTCTGCTCCTTTCTTGTCATCTTTTTTACAACTTCTTTTACTGGGTTTTTATACAAAAATATCAATATTTTAGGAGAGATTCAACACCCCTGGCGAATGATGTCTTCTTTTATTTTCCTTCCGCCAATGATTTTAGCTTACTTTAGCAAAAGTATTAAAAAAAATATTTATCTTTATATACTAATAATCATTATTGCTTTTATCAGACTTCCTCAGATATATGGTAAAAATTATACCTTTCATCCTGATAAATCATATTTTTTTACTCTTGAGAATCTTCACGGAAATATCTTAAATACAATCTGGACAGGACCAACAAGAGACTATCCTATTAAAAAGCAAAAAGGAGCCATTATTGAAGGTCAAGGAAAGATCATTAAATCATCTGTTAAAAACTCAAAAAGAGAATATATTATTCTTGCTGATAAAGATATCCGAATGGTTGATTATACTTTTTTCTTCCCCGGATGGAGAGTTTATGTTGATAAAAAGTTGACAGATATTCAGTTCCAAGATCCAAACTACCGAGGAGTCATTACTTATAATGTTCCAAAAGGAAAACATAATATTGTTGTAAAATTTAGTGATACAAAAATAAGATTTATAGGAAAAGTTATTACTATCTTTGCTCTAATTTCTCTAATCGGACTGATTCTAAATTATAAAAAAATGGCTCGTTTTTTAATAAAGAATGAAAAATAAAAAAATTCTATTAATAAAACTCTTTCTAATAACCTTCCTTCCTATTCTTATAATTTATCTTCCTTTTATCTTTAAATTAAAAAGAGTATTATTTCTCAATATTAAAGATACTGGCTTTGTAAATATCATAAGAAACTGGGATGGACCTCATTATATTATCGTTGCTAAAACTTTTTACAATCTTAAAAAAATAACCAAAATGCTCTTTGTCTCTTCAATGGATCCAATTTACTATACTTCTCATTTCCCTTTATTTCCTATCTTAATTAGAGCAATAAAAGATATTTTTGGCTGGTTATATAGCGGTTTAATAATTAATTTGATTTTTGGTTTTTTACTAAATATAGTTTTTTATAAAATTGCCGAAAAACACTCTAAACATCCTTTGTTTTTGACACTGGTCTTTACTATTTTTCCAGCCAGATTTTTAGTTACCCGGGCAATTATTGCTCCTGAAACTTTACTCTTGTTTTTAATACTCTCTTCTTTTTATTTTTGGGAAAAAAAGAACTACTTCTTAAGTTCTTTATTAGCTTCTTTATCAGTCTTAACTAAAATCCAAGCTATTTTCCTGTTTCCTGCTTTTTGGGGAGCAATAATTGAAAGATATTTTCGCCGGAAAAAACCTTTTAAAATCCAATTTCTATGGACATTATTAATTCCACTCGCCCTTTTATTACTGTTTATTTTTTATTACTTTAAAACCGGAGATTTTTTTGTTTTTTTTAGAGCAGAAAAAGGAAATAATTTATTTATTTACTTTCCCTTTTCTCAATTCAATTTCAGCAATACTTGGGCTGGAACTGGCTGGTTAGAAGATGTTGCTTTTTATTTTGTAGGAATGTTTATCTTGATCAGTTCTTTGTATAAGAGTAAAAACAGAAGCTGGTTTTACTTTTCTTTATTTTATACCTTGTTTCTAATTGTTGTCCCCCAAAGAGATATTTCTAGATTTTCTTATCCTCTACTTCCTTTTT
>CAYTFR010000030.1:0-1914 GCA_964437175.1 uncultured Gammaproteobacteria bacterium
ATAAAAAATATGTTAAGATAATTGAAATGGGAAAACAACAAAAGAAAAAAACCAAACAAACAACAAAAAAAGAAATTCACTCAACTGTTTTTGGAGATTATTTTCGCCAATTAGACAGTATTGATAAAGGAGTTAGATACACAAAAGAATACGGCTCCATGCTTATTTTGGGTCTGGTTGAAGAGCTAGGTGAAATGGCTCGGGCCTATCTAGCTAAACACGGCCGTAAAAAAACCAATATAGCCGCTCAAAGAGATGAAACCTATGAACAAGAGCTGGGTGATATTTTATTAGCTATCATTCGCTTTGCCAGAATTAAGAACATTAATCTCCACGACTGTATAATGTATTCCTTGAAAAAGATTAAAAAAAGAAGAAAAGACCCAAAAAAATAACTCTAAACCAATAATGGTACTTGGATTAATCAACTCTAAAAACAACAAACTATTTCTAAAGATTATCTTTCTCTTAACCTTAATCTTTCTCTTGGCAATTGTTATTGATCTTTCTCCTTTTCTTCGAGGTCCAGCTGAATGGCCACCTGAATGGAGATACCCTTATCTTCCTCCTCAAAGTTTATCTAAACTCTGGCTACCCATTTTTATCTCTACCTTTATCATCTTAATTCTTAAATTAAAACAATTAACCTTAATTAAATTGTTTTTTATTTCTTTTTGGGGATTTATCTTCCAGATGAGCGTTCTTTTTTCCAGCCGAGCGGGCATAAATGTTCTTCTTCATCGAATTATCAACCCTGATATTAATGGCTATTTTACAGCTACTATCAATACCTCAAATATAATTAATCTCTTATCTGATTACAAAAACATTGTCCTTTCTCTTCCTATGCATGCTAAAGGTCATCCACCAGGCGGAATTATTTTATTTAAACTCTTAATCAACCTTTTAGAAAAATTTCCCTTTATCTCTAAATTAATTGTCTCAACCGCACCCCTTCCTTCAACTCCTGATGTTTTATCCTTATGGAAAACTCTTTCCATATCCCAACAAGCCGGAGCCTTAATCTCTACTCTCTTAATTCCTTTAATGGCTTCTTTAACGGCTATTCCTGTTTTTTATTTAGCTAAAAAGCTTTACTCTGAAAAAACAGCCTTTTTTGCTTTAATTGCTTATCTAGTCATTCCAGCCTTAGTTTCTTTTACTCCTCTTTTTGATACTCTTTTCCCTTTATTGACTGTTTTTGGTGTTTTAGCGATGGTAAAAAAACAACCAATCTTGTCAGGAATTATTTTATCTCTAGGAATATTTTTCAGCTTATCAATCATCCCGATTATTATTATGCTCCTTATCTGGCTCAGTTTAAAAAAAGACTTTTCTCTCGAAATTAAAAAAAAATTGCTATCAAAATTCTTTTTTGGCTTTTTAATTTTCCCCCTCTTGCTTTTAGCCTTTGGCTACAATTCATTCTCCAATGCCCTAGTTATTCTTCATGGCCAAGCTCATCGGTCATATTTTCTTTGGCTTTTTTATAATCTTTATGATTTTTTTATATTTACCAGTTTGCCTGTTTCAATTCTGTTTTTTGCTAAACTCTGGAAAAAAACAAAAAAGGGTTTTAGCCTTCCTCTTATAATTACTCTCATTTTCTTAACTCTTTCCGGATTAAGCCGAGCAGAGACTGGTCGTATTTGGCTGGTAATGATGCCTTTTGTTGTTATTGAAGGAATAAGTTTTTTAAAAACAAAAAACATTAAATCGTTTATATTTATCTTTTCTCTGATTGTTGCTCAAACATTAGTTATTTCTCAATTCTGGGTCACTCTTTGGTAAAAAACACCTATAAAACAATATGATTCTAATTACTTTTTCAGGTTGTCAAGCCTCAGGAAAAACAACTGCCCTAAATTATTTAAAGAAAAAACTACCTCAGATTTCTTTTTATGATGAAGTTAA
>CAYTFR010000030.1:2014-8538 GCA_964437175.1 uncultured Gammaproteobacteria bacterium
AGGAAAATCTAGTTGTCTTGAATCAGGGATTTTCCATTTAGTTTATTTAAAATCATTCCAAAAACACCAAGTATGGCATCAGTATCAAAAAATATATTTTGATCTTTACAAAAAAATAAATGCTAAAGTTATTTTTATTAATTCTGAAGCGGAAATTTGCTGGCAAAGAAGAAAAAGCATCTATAAAAAACGAGTTGAAAAATTTCTTAAAGAAAAAAAGATAAAAGATAAAATAAACGTCAGTAAAATTTACCATCAACGAATGAAAAAATATAAGGATCGATTATTTTCTCTTAGACAAACATTTTTAGACTTATATAACCAACTCCCCTTTGAAAAACATTTAATTGAAAACTCTCATAACAACAAAAATATGTTTTTAAAAGAAGTTTATTCAAAAACTATTCTTGCTTTAAATCAATCAACCCGATAAAATTAACTTGATGATAAAATTTATTGTTTGGGATGTAGACGGCACTCTTTATACCTCAAAAAAGATCTCAAATATCTTATACAAAAAGTATCAAAAAGACCTCTCCTCATTTTGGGGAATCCCTTTTAAAAAACTAGAAAAGATTATTAATCAAAAAAAAATATTTTATAAAAGCACGACATTAGCTTTATCTTCTTTAATTAATGTTTCTACTTCTAAATTAACAAAAGATATTTATGAAAAACACTCTCTTGGAAAATATTTAAAAAAAGATCCTAAATTAATTAATCTATTTAACAAACTTGTTAAGTTTGATCATTTTGCATTAAGAAATGGCACTCAAAAAAGAACAATTGAAACAATAAAAAAATTAGGGTTAGGAAAAATAAAAAAACCTCAAACAGAGTTTGGTCCTTTTAATAAAATCTGGGGGACAATTGATTTAGCAGGGATAACTAAACCCAGCCAGATTGTTTTTGATATGGTTAGAACTTACCTTTATAAAAAATATTATTGGAAAAAATCAATTGGAATTCTGAGTGAAAAATCAATGAAAAAATTCAGTAACCAAATTTTAATTATTGGCGACCGACCAGAAATGGATTTAAAACCAGCTAAAAACTTAGGCTTTAAAACCGCTCTTGTTTGGGCAGATAAAGATCCAAAACTTTCTTATATAGATTATGTTTTCAAAACGGTTTATGAAGTTGAAAATATTTTTAAAAAGAATGAAGAGAAGAAAAAATAGAAGGTTAATCGTCCTCTGGATGAAATTTGGTGATTGGAATTTATTTAGAAAATTGCACGACTACTGTTTTCCTTCTTGAAGTAAAGCCTGATTTAATAAAGATTCTTGATTTTGATATTTTAAAATAATCAGCTAATAATTCAATCATCTTCTTATTAGCTTTTCCTTTTTCAGGAGGCTGGTTAATCTTGATTAAATAACTAGTATCATTAATCTTAACTACTTCTTGTTTTTTTGATTTAAGCTTTACCTTAATAGTTAAAACTTTAATTGAGTTCATTGATGATATAATATTATTTCTATGGCTCGTCAAAAAATATCCGAGTATCAGGCTAAAAAGATATTATATAAAAAACTAGACCTTTCATTCAATGGAATTCAGATTAAAAAAGGTGATAATATTAATCAGCTCAAACTTGATTCTACCAAAAATTATGTTTTAAAAGTTGATCAAGGAGTTAAAAAAAGACTTAAAAAAGGCCTGGCTTTTATTAAAATATCTCCTGATCAGATCAAGAAAAAATACCAAAAGTTAGTTAATCTTGGATATAATCAGTTCCTGATTGAAAAATATCTTCCCCATTTAGAAAATAAAGAACAATTTTTTGCTTTAGAACAGACTCAACAAGGAGTGGTTTGTTTTTATTCCTCAAAAGGAGGAATTAATGTTGAAAAAAACAACCAGATTCAAAAAGATATTTTAGACAAAAAATCAATCATTAAAATATCTAACCATCTTTCTTTTCCCAAGAAGTATTTTCAAGAACTAATTAATGTTTTTAATAAAAACTATTTTTCATTTTTAGAAGTGAATCCTTTGATCATTTTAAATGATAAACCATACTTTCTTGATCTGGCAGTTGAAGTAGATAGCACAGCTCGATTCTTTGTTGACTCATGGAACCCATCAGATTTTGTTTCTTCCAGCAATAAGTTAACCATTGAAGAAAAAAAAATAAAAAAACTGTCGAAAAACAGTCAAGCTTCTTTTAGCTTAACTCTTCTTAATAAAAATGGTTGTTTTTTTATGCTTTTATCAGGCGGTGGCGCCAGTTTAGTCTTAGCCGATCAGCTGTATGATATGGGTCAAGGAAAACAAATTGGTAATTTCGGCGAATACAGTGGTAATCCGAATAAAAACGAAACCTATCTTTATACAAAAAATCTTCTTTCCTTGCTTATAAAATCTAAATCAAAAAAGAAAAAGTTGATTATTGCCGGCGGAGTAGCTAATTTTACTGATATTAGAACTACTTTTGAAGGCATTATTCAAGCTCTAGATGAGGTTAAAAAAACTCTTCAAGAACAAAAAGTTAAGATCTATGTTAGAAGAGGTGGTCCTTTTGAAGATCAAGGGCTAAAAATGATAAAGGATTTTCTCAAAAAAGAAAATATTTATGGATATGTGGGCAATTCAAAAATGATTCTGACTGATATTATAAAAAAAGCAATTAAATAAAAAAACATGATCCAAAAACTTAGAAAAACAAAACCCAATATTATCTGCCTTGGGTCATACCCAATGATTATCCAGTCAATTCTTGATTTTGATTATTTGTCAGGAAAAAAGAATCCATCCATTTTAGGGATTATTGGCAGTGGAAGAAAGCTTGATCGGTATTTTTTCGGGCCTAAAGAAACACTTCTTCCTGTTTTCCCTACTCCTAAACAAATTCCTATTACTCTAAAAAAATTAATCAACTATTTTATTAATCTCAACTCCGGCCGAAGAGCTTTATCAACCACTCTTCAAGCTCTAGATTCTTTACCTGAAATTTTAGCTGGAACAATCTTTGCTGAAAACATGCCGGAAAAACATTCTCTGGAACTAATAAAAAAGACCAAAAAAATAATAATCGGACCAGCCAGTGTTGGTTTAATTATTCCCAATAAACTTAAATTAGGAGCTATTGGAGGCACTCAGACCAATCAATTAGTCTCTTCTCATCTATTTGAAAAAGGTCAGACAGCTGTTTTTTCTGCTTCAGGCGGAATGACCAATGAATTAATTCAGATTCTAACCCAATCAGGTAATCGAATCTCTTTTAGCCTTTCTTTTGGAGGAAGTCGCTTCCCAATTTTTTCTCCTCAACAAGCTTTTATTATGGCTGAAAATGATCCCGAGACAAAAAACATTATTTATTTTGGCGAACTGGGTGGTTATGATGAGTACAAAATAGCTAACCTTATTAAAACAAAAAAAGTGACTAAAAAAATTATTGCTTATGTTGCCGGTACTATTTCTGAGATGTTTAAAACCCCTCCTCAGTTTGGACATGCTAAAGCAATTGCCAATAATCCAAAAGAGTCAGCTTTAGAAAAACGAGCCATCTTAAAAGCCTCAGGAGCAATTGTCCCTAGAAATTTTTCTCAGTTTGTTAAAATAATTAAAGATTTAAAAAAACCTCAAACAAAGATTATGAAAACACCAATCTCTTTAACTAAAAACATCTCACAAAGAAAAAAAACTCTTTTTATTTCCGACCTGCCTCATAAAAAAGTGAAAAAGATGGCTGAAAAACACTCATTGGCCTATGTTGTCATCTCTCTTTTGTTAGCTAAAGAAATCACC
The DNA here is from genome assembly GCA_964437175.1 of uncultured Gammaproteobacteria bacterium. GTDB lineage: Bacteria > Patescibacteriota > Microgenomatia > UBA1406 > GWC2-37-13 > CAYTFR01. The sequence goes on from CAYTFR010000030.1 coordinate 5,768, forward strand.
TCAAAAGAACTAGAAAACTTCATTGATCTGGTTTTAAAATTGTTAGTTGACCATGGACCCTATGTCTCAGGAGCAGTTAATACAATGATTGCCTCAAGAGCAAATAAGGATTTGGTTTCCTCTTTGTGCTCTGGCTTATTGACCATTGGTTCAAGATTTGGCGGAGCAATAAACCAATCAGCCAAGAACTGGTTACTAGCTGTAGAACAAGATATTAAACCAGAAAAGTTTGTTGAACAGTTTGCCCAACAAAAAAAATATATCCCTGGTATTGGCCATAAAAAATACTCTCTTAACAATCCAGATTATCGAGTGACTAAGATCCTTAAGTTTAGCTCTAATCTGAAAAAGGCTCAATATACCAAGATGGCCAGACAAATAGAAAAAATTACTCTTAATAAAAAGAATAATCTAATCTTAAATGTTGACGGAGCTATCGCTGCTGTTCTTCTTGATCTATTAACTGAAAAGGAAAACTTTACTATTCCAGATTTAAAAAAATTAATTGAGATTGAGTTTTTTAATGCTTTGTTTGTTCTCTCTCGTAGTATTGGTTTTACAGCTCGCTATCTTGATCAACGCCGTCTGGATGAAGGTCTTTTCAGATTGCCTGAGGATGAAGTTTCTTATTTATAAAATTTCTTACTTATATAAACTAGAAAAATCATGAGCGAATGGCTCTTTTAAATTAATCACTGTCTCCAGCCGTTTGTTTTGATCAAGATCATAAATAACAGCTGACTGATCCTTATAATCAACCATTCCACAGTCTTCATCTCCTGAACAAGGTTCTGTTTCAATGAAAAAGATCTTGTTTTTAGAGAGCCAAAAACCAGCTCGGGCTTTATCTAAAATCTTTGAATTAGTTTTTTTATCCAAATCATAAACCCATATTTCTTTTTGAGGAAAGTTCTCATAAATAAGCTTTGTTTTTTCTGGAGAAACTTCAGGAAGAAAAGCACCTTGAGAAACTCCTTCTATCTTTTTTTTCTCTTTAGTTTGAAGATTATAAATATAAAAAGACTTATCATTATCGGATTTTGTGTATTGTTTATAAACAATCTGGGAATTACTCAACCATTCTGGATGGGTAGCTTGACTAATTACTTGCTTCTCAGAACCTACCAAATCATAGATGTAAACATTAAAATCAAAGATATTTCGAGGAGAGGAAGTACTAATCTCAAAAATATGAGTCTTGTCTGGTGAAAAGCTTATTTTCTGACTATCAGCCTCACTTCCTCCCCGACCGCCAGCATCATTTTTAAGATCTTCAAGTATTCTTACACTTTTGTTCTCAGATAATAAAAACTGCCATTTATGACCAATTGAAACAATATAAGCAAATTTATTAGGACTAGCCCAGTCTGAAGAGATTAAATATTCATCTTTATCCAATTTTGTTTTTTCTGTTATTTGTTTTGTTTCTAAATCTAGAATGTACAAACCACAACCAAAATCACCAGTGATTGTGGCACATTTACCAAAACCAATGGTTTTATTGTCAATCACCTTAATATTAATAATGTTTATACTTGGAAGCTCTTTACCATCACTGTCATAAACTGGAGATGTATTTTTATTCTTAGGAAAATCTGTCTCGTTAGTGGTTGTTTTCATTTTACTGTCATAAGAAAAAATATTATTGTCTTTAATATAAAAAATCTTATTTAATTCTTTTTTCACTGATTTTGTTGGTGAGACCATTGATGGAGTTGAAGAAACTGTCAACTGATTTTGTTTTTTTGAAGGACTGGTTAAGCTAGATGACAAAGACTTTTTATTCTTTGCCAACTGGTTGGTTGGCAGTTTAATATACTGACCAACTAAAAAACCTAAAATAATAAGAAATACTGCCAATAAAATAAAAAAACCAATTTTATAATAGTTTTTTTCTTTAACTTTTGATGAAGATTGTTTTTTTAATGATTTTGTTTTCTTAACCATTATTTTTTCAACTATTTTTATTTAATTAATTATACAAAATAATTTTTTAATTCTATCAAACCCAATAATTAAAACTCAAACTCCAGACAATACGATACAATCGTAATCTATTAACGGGAAAAAGAACCTTTGTCTAAAGCAAGATTAACCAAAAAATCTGCTTCTTTATTTTTTTCCCTAGGAATATGATAATAGAGAATGACTAGATTTATCTCTTGTTCTAATATCTTAACTTTAAATAGAAGATCTCTTAATCCAGCATTTTTTATCTTAAAAACTCCTTTTAACTGGCTGGCAACCAATAATGAGTCTAGATAAACCTTAATCTTTATATTAGCAAATTGTTTTATTTGCTTATTGTCTCTTATCCACTTTAAAGCCTCTATAGCTGATCTGTATTCTGCTTGATTATTGGTTACAACCCCTATTCTTTTTGCGATTTTATTCAGTACTTTTACATTTTGTATTTCCCCGTTTTTATCCTTAGTTATCAACTTAATAACCGCCCCCACTGCACCTTCTCCAGGATTGCCCCTTGAACCGCCATCAACATAAACATTAAGTTCTTTTACCATAATGGTTACCTTAACACATAAATTATTTTAAAGCAAACAAGACCAAATCACTTTACTCTATTCTAAACAATAAAAAAACCATCCATGTCCTCTATCTAAAACACATAATTCACAAAGCCCAAACCAATTTCACCCCTAATTCTATTTTTTTAAAGCTATTTATTTTTTAATAATTCTTTTATCTCTCTAGTCACTTTTTCCCTTAACCAATCATCTGGAAGAAGTTGCTCCGGTAAAAAAGGGTCTTTA
>CAYTFR010000031.1:0-8198 GCA_964437175.1 uncultured Gammaproteobacteria bacterium
AGTCTGCTACTACGTTGTCCATTTTCGTTTTAGCGGAATTTATTCCGCGCTGTTTATGGTTTCTGACGCAGACTAAAGTCTGCTACTACGTTGTCCATTTTCGTTTTAGCGGAATTTATTCCGCGCTGTTTTTGTTTTCTGACGCAGACTGAAGTCTTGCTACTACATTAATCTCCTCCCGTTTTAGCGGAATTTATTCCGCGCTATCTTTTGCAAACTTTAGTTTACGATCGCAAATAAACCTTATACTTTTTTTTTCTTTAAACTTTCTTTCTTAGCCAGTTTCCAAGCTCTAAATTTACATTTAGGATAATTTTCACAGCCAAAAAATCTTTTCCTCTTTTTAGTAAATCTAATCACAATCTTCCCTGAACATTTAGGACATTTTTCATCTTTAACAACCTTTAAAAAAGGCTTTGTGGTTTTACATTTTGGATATCCAGAACAAGCTAAAAACTTACCAAATCTAGAAAATCTAATAACCATCTTTTTATTACATTTAGGACATTTTTCTTCTGTTTCTTCTTCAACATTTATATGTCCTTGATCTTTTTTACTTTTTTCCAACTCTTTTTTAAATGGTTTATAAAGCTCTGAAAGTACATCGACTACATTTTTATCATTTTCTGCTATCTGATCAAGGTTTTGTTCCATTTTAACAGTAAACTCAAGATTAAAAATCTTAGCAAATGCTTTAGACAAATAATCAGATATAACCTCCCCTAGTTTTGTTGAGCAGAATTGTCGATTAACTTTTTCAGTATATCCTTTTTCCTGAATTAAAGAAACAATCGCCGCATAAGTTGATGGTCTTCCAATTCCTCTCTCCTCTAAAGTTCTTATCAAACTGGCTTCATTATATCTTGGAGGAGGATTAGTTTCTTTTTCCTGAATATCAAGTTCTTTTAAATCAATCTTTTTCCCTTGAACAATCTTTAATCCAACTTGATGTTTTTTTATAAAATCAGGGTTTAAAACCTTTAAAAAACCTGGGAAAACAACCTCTTGCCAATCAATAGAAAAAATATAATTTTTTTCTCCACCAACCAATATCTTAATATTTTTTATACTAGCTTCTCTCATCTGGGTAGCAAGAGCCCGATTAAAAATAAGCTCATATAAATGTTTATGCCTTGTTGAAAGCTTTCTTTTCACTGAATCTAATTTATCAACAGTTTTTTCAACCTTAGTCGGTCTGATAGCTTCATGAGCTTCTTGAGCCAATTTAGACTTAGTCTTATAAGCCCTTGGATTTTCCAAACTATAGTCTTTTCCATATTTTTTCTCAATAAATTTTTTAGCCGTAGAAATAAACTTTAAAGATAAAACAAAAGAATCAGTTCGATGATAAGTTATTAATCCTCTTTCATACAAATCTTGAGCTAATTTCATTGTCATTTTAGATGAAAAACCAAATCTATTAAAAGCATTCTGTTGAAGAGTTGAAGTTGTAAAAGGTGGCGGTGGAGTTCTTTTAACAATATTCTCTTTAATTTTTTTAACAGAAAAAGTCTCTTTATTAATTTCTTTTTTTATTTTATCTAGATTTTTGTTGTTAATTGTTGTTTTTCTATACTTGTATAATCCGGTAAAAAGTTCAAGAGTAAAAGTTTGGTCAATTTTCTTGTTATCATACTTAACTAATCTTCCTCGAAGACTTTGCCCATCAACAAAGTCTCCATAAATTTGAAAGTATTTCTCTGGTTTAAAATTCCTAATTTCTTTTTCTCTTTCAACAATTAACCTCAAAGCAATTGTCTGAACCCTACCAGCAGACAGCCAAAACTTACCAATTTTTCTCCAAATAACAGGAGAGACCTCATAACCAACAATTCGATCTAAGATTCTTCGCGCCTGTTGAGCTTTAATTAAAGATACTCTTAATGATTTTGGTTTTTCTAATGCTTCTTTTAATGCTGATGAAGTAATTTCATGAAATATTATCCGTTTCAACCTATGTTTATTATCAACAATCTTAAAATCAGGCCACTTTTCTTTAATAAACCCTAACAAATAAGCAACATGATAAGCAATAGATTCTCCTTCTCGATCAAGATCAGTGGCTAATATTATTTGATCATATTTTTTAGCAAAAGATTTTAATTCTTTAATAACCTTTTTTTTATTCTTGACATTGATATACGAAGGCTCAAAATTGTTTTCATAATCAACTCCTAATTTACCCTTAGGTAAATCTCTAATATGACCAACAGTTGCAAAAACAAAATAATCCTTATTTTGATCTTTAAGGATTTTATTAAAAGTACGAGCTTTAGTTGGTGACTCAACAATAATTAACTTCATATCTTTCTTCTTTTCCTTTTAATATTTAATAATTTTAGATCTATAAAAGACCTTTTTAATATTTTTGAAGCCTCAGCTATTTCTCTTTGATCTTTTGATCTCTTTAATATTTTTTCAGCTTGTTCAATAGCTTTTTCAGTTGACCTTCTATTTATCTTATCTTGACCATAAGCCCTAGAAACTAAGATATATACTTCGTCCCCATTGGTCTCTAAATATCCTCCTCCAATAGCTAAAAACTCATCTTCTTTTTGAGTTTTTACCTTAATCAACCCTTCATCCAACAAAGAAAATAGATTCATATGTCTAGGTAAAATAGTGACCTGACCATCAATCGTAGGGACAGTTACTGATAAAATCTTATCCTTTAAAGCTACTTTTTTAGGCGTAATTACCTTTAAATTAAGATAATGCATAATATTAATTTTTAACCTAGAGTTTTAATTCTTTATCTCTTCTCTTCCTTACTCCATTTAAGTTTTGGCAAAAAATGGAACATTTAACTTTTGAGTTTCTCTCTTCCATTATTACTTCTTACTAATAAGTATAGTTATTTCACTTCATCAATTCCACCAACCATATAAAAAGATCCTTCAGATTTATCATCATGCTTTCCTTCCAAAATCTCTTTAAATCCACGAACTGTATCCTTAATTGGAATATATTTCCCTTTCATGCCAGTAAATGGTTCAGCAACAAACATTGGCTGAGTTAAAAACTTTTGAATTTTACGTGCCCGACTAACAGTTTTTTTATCCTCTTCAGACAACTCTTCTACCCCCAAAATAGCGATTATATCCTGAAGATCTTTATACCTCTGTAGAGTCTGCAAAACCTCTTTAGCTGTATTATAGTGTTCTTGACCAACAATTTCAGGATCCAAAGCCCTTGAGGTAGAAACTAAAGGATCAATTGCCGGATAAAGCCCTTGTTCAGCTAATAATCGTTCCAAAGAAATAGAAGCGTCAAGATGAGCAAAAGTTGCCACTGGAGCCGGATCAGTATAATCATCAGCAGGCACATAAACTGCCTGCATTGAAGTAATTGAACCTTTATTGGTTGAAGTAATTCTCTCTTCTAAATCAGCCATTTCTGATGCCAATGTCGGCTGATAACCAACAGCTGATGGTATTCGTCCCAACAACGCAGAAACCTCTGCTCCTGCCTGAGCAAATCTAAAAATATTATCAATAAAAAGGAGGACATCCATCTCCTTTTTATCTCTAAAATGTTCAGCTAAAGTTACCCCTGTTAAAGCAACCCGCAACCGATTTCCTGGTGGCTCATTCATCTGACCAAAAACCAATGAAGTCTTATCTAAAACCTTAGATTCTTTCATCTCCAGCCACAAATCATTTCCTTCACGAGTCCGTTCACCAACCCCTGTAAAAACAGACACTCCCTGATGTTCTTTGGCCACATTATGAATCATCTCTTGAATAAGAACTGTTTTACCAACTCCAGCACCGCCAAAAATAGCTATTTTCCCACCTTTAATAAAAGGAGCAATAAGATCAATAACCTTAATCCCAGTCTCAAAAACTTTTTGATCGACTGACTGATCTATTAAAGAAGGAGCTTTTTTATGAATTGAAGCAATTTCTTTTGTTTTTACTTGACCTTTATTATCAATTGGCTCACCCAAAACATTAAGAATTCTTCCCAAAACAGCCTCGCCAACTGGAACACTAATTGATTTACCTGTACTTACAACTTTCATTCCTCTTTTAAGACCAAAAGTCGTCCCCATAGCTAAAGTTCTAACCACATTCTCATCAATAACTGCCTCAACCTCCAAAACCAAATTCTCTATGTTCTTATCTTTAACAATTAAAGCATCATAGATCTTTGGCATCTTATCAGAATCAAACTGAACATCAACAACCACCCCTATTACTGAAATTATTTTTCCTTCCTTCATAGAATTAAAAAGTAATAATTAATAATTAAAAATCAATTACTATCTACCTCAACTGATTCTTTAGCTGTCACCATATCTAATAACTCATAAGTTATTTTTTCCTGACGCAACTTATTACGTAAAAGAGTTAAATTTTGAACCAAATCGGTTGCATTTTCAGTTGCGTTTTTCATCGCCATCATTCGAGCTGAATGTTCTCCAGCTTCACTACTAATAATTGCCCCTCTTATTTTTTGCTCAATATAACTTCGCAAAAGCGAATCAATAATTAACTCTGGCTCTGGTTCAATTGTATATGTTTCCTGAAACTTATTTATTTGTTGAGGACTTTTAAAAGAAGTAACTGGAATAATTACTTCTTTTGTTGGCTCATACTTCAACGCTGAAATAAATTTATTATAAACCAATGAAACCCTTTTATATTTTTTATCTAAGAACTTCTCTAAAGCAAAAGAAAATATAGCTGATGAACTTAATAACAGATTCCGACTTGAAAAATCAGCTAAAACTTTACCACCTAATCTATTAACTGTCATAACTGCCTTTTTACCAACAATAATAAAATCAGTTTTTTTAAAATCTATATTGTTTAAAGAAAACTTAAACAGATTAAGATTAAAAGCTCCACAAAGACCTTTATTTGTTGATATTAAAATAATCAGTTCTCGATTGCTTTCAACAAATTCTAACAAAGGCGATACTGTAAAATCCAATCTAACCGACACCTTTTTTATCACTCTATCCAACCCTTCACGATAAGCCATTCCTTCTTTTGCCTTTTCCTGAGCTTTTCTCATCTTAACAGCTGAAACCAACTGCATTGCATGAGTTATTTTTTTTACATTTCCAATTGATTTTATTTTTTTTCTAACATGGCGTATGTTCATACTATTTATTTTCCTCTTCTTTGGGTAAAAAAGATTCAACATTATCCTTAACTAACTTTTCCAATTCTTTTTCATCTTTATCTGAAAATTCATTCAGTTTATCAATTCTTCTCATTAAATTAGCTCCTCGAGTTTTAAGATCCTCAATAAACTTTTCTTCAAATATTTCTATCTTTTGCATAGAAACATTATCTAAATACCCTTTGGTTACCGCCCAGATAACTGCTACCTGAAATGACAATCTATAAGGTTTATGTTCTTTTTGTTTAAGAATCTGAGTCACTTTTGCTCCTCTATTTAAAAGTTTTCTTGTTTTGTCATCCAACTCTGATTCAAACTGAGAAAAAGCTGCCATTTCACGATACTGGGCTAAATCCAACTTAAGTTGACCAACAACTTTTTTAATTGCTTTTGTTTGAGCTGATGATCCAACTCTAGAAACCGATGCCCCAACATTAATCGCTGGCCTAATACCAGTATTAAAAAGATCAATATCTAAAAATATCTGACCATCAGTAATAGAAATAACATTAGTTGGAACATAAGAAGAAACATCTCCTTCTAATATCTCAATTATTGGTAAAGCTGTCAATGATCCTCCGCCATATTTTTCATCCAAACGACAAGCTCTTTCTAAAAGACGGGAATGAAGATAAAAAATATCACCTGGATAAGCTTCTCGACCAGCAGGACGACGCAAAATTAAAGACAACTGTCTATAAGCCCAAGCATGTTTACTTAAATCATCATAAACCACCAAAACATCTTTTCCTTGATCCATAAAATACTCACCAATAGCACAAGCCGTATAAGGAGCTAAGAACTGTAAAGAAACAGGATCTGAAGCACTAGCGTTAACAATAACTGTATAATCTATTGCGTTTTGTTTTGTCAAAAGATCCACAGTTGAAGCAATTTTAGATTCCCTCTGCCCAATAGCACAATAAATACATATTACATCTTGATCTTTCTGATTAAGAATCGTATCTAAGGCAATTGTTGTCTTACCAGTACTACGATCACCAATTATTAACTCTCTTTGTCCTCGTCCAATTGGAATTAAAGCATCAATTGCCTTAATCCCTGTTTGTAAAGGAACTGAAACTGGCTTTCTATAAATAACTCCCGGAGCAATTTTTTCCACTGGATAAAACTTATCACCTTTAATTTTTGATCGACCATCAATCGGCAAACCTAAAGGATCAACTACTCTTCCCAATATATTTTTAGAAACAGGAACAACAATCTGTTTACCAAGAGCTTTTGCTGTATCACCAGCTCTTAAAGAAAGGTAATCTCCTAAAATAACCGCCCCGACAGATTCTTCCAACAAATCAATAACAAAACCCTTTACTTCATTTTCAAACTCAATCATCTCACCAAAACTAACATTATCTAATCCAGTTAAAACAACCACGCCATCCTTAATCTCTGTAATAGTTCCAATATCAACTAAAGAAACCTCTTTTTTTTGAGGTTTTAACTCTGATTTTATCTCATCTAAATATTTATCAATTAATTTCATATAGTTTTTTCTTTAAATCTTCTAATTGCTTTTTAAGAGACAAATCAATAACTTTTGTTCCAAATTTAATAACCACTCCGCCAATTAGTTTATCATCAATAATATTTTTAACATTATCTTGATGAAGAAAAGGAAATCGTTTGAATATAATCTTCAAATCAGTTTCTTTAAGTTTATAAGAAGAAACAATTACAACCTTATTCCTTTCCTCAGCCAACTTACGATCTAAAAAAGCTTTTAGATCATTTTTAACATTAGGATTAATTTTCATAGTTTAAATCTTTATAATCTAAATTCTTAAGAATATATTGAGTAATATCTTTTCTTGCTTCATCAGTAAGAGATTCTTTTAACGCCTTCTCAACAATCATCACACTAAAAGAAGATATTTTTTCACGAATCTCTTTATCCATAATATTCCTTTCTTCATCCATCTGTTTTTTTGACCGTTTTTTAAAATCATCAGCTTCTTTTTTGGCTTGGGCAATAATTTCTGCTCTAACTTTTTCTGCTTCTTTTTTCGCCTGATTAATAACCATAACCGTTTCTTTTCTCATTTTTTCTTTTAATTGTTTTTCCTCTTTATCTAAGGCTTGTTTTTGCTCATCAAGCGATTTTGCTAAATCAGCTTTTTCCTTTTCTTTTTCTTTCTCTTGTTTCAAAAAGCTCATAAACGGCTTAGAAATATATTTTTTGTATATCCAAAAAAATAAGGCAAAATTAAAAGCTTGAGCAATCAATAATTTAAAATCTATCCCTAAATTTTCCATAAACAAATCTTTTTAAGCAAACTTTAAAATTAAAGCAATTACTAACGCATAAATTGCTACTGCTTCAGCAAATGCAATAGCTAAAATCATCATTGTTCTTACAGATGATTCTGCTTCAGGATTTCGACCCAAAGCTTCAACCGCCTTGCCACCAATTATACCAATTCCTATTCCAGGACCAATCGCTCCAATACCGATGGCTAATCCTGCGGCTAACAATTTAACAGCTTCTGGAACCATAATTTTTCACCTCCTTTAGAAATTGTTTGCAAATTTATAATGAGCATTACAAGCTCTTAAGTCCTCCATTATTCGCTCTTTAAGCCACTCTACGTAAGTAGGTAAGGCAAAAAGTAAGAATAGGTGGACATATATGATTTGTTAATCTCAACCTTTCTGCTAACTGCTTATTTTTTACTTGTAACTTTAAATTATCTTTTGTTCACCATCCATTATTATGGATAATAACACTAGATATTATCTTAAAATATCAATGATGTTCTGTTATTGCAACCTCAATAAAAACTGCTGTTAACATAGAAAACACCAAAGCCTGTATTAAACCAACAAAAACCTCTAACATTAAAAATGGAAATGAAATTAATATTGGAACTAAAAAACCCATAATAGCCAATAAAACTTCTCCTGCAAAAATATTACCAAACAATCGAAAAGCAAATGAAATAACTTTAGAAATCTCTGAAATAATTTCTAATAAACCAGTAAATAAAGCAATAGGACTTGATAAATCAATGAATTTTTTAATGTAGTTCTTAAATCCTAAAAACTTA
>CAYTFR010000032.1:0-8039 GCA_964437175.1 uncultured Gammaproteobacteria bacterium
CACAACCTTTTTCTATCCCTTCCCTCCCCACATCTAAAACAAAAATTAAATCATAGTTTGATAAAGACCCTTCCTGAAGTTTCCTTACCTCTTTCTCATTTGCTCCTTTTATCCGCTGGATCTCTAAAGAAAGAACCGTCCTGTCAACTAAAATTACTAATTCTGGATTTTCCTCTTGTCGCTTATTAAGTTCTCTATAAAACTCTTCCCTTTCCTTCTGAAAACGCCTCAACTCTTCTTCAATGGTTAGATCAGTCCGAGAAAAAAGATCAGCCAGAAACTTTTGATTTCCTTCCTCAGTTCCGGTTGGCTCATGAAAAACAATAACCTTTTTCCCTTCTAAATCCAATCTCTCTCTTAATAACTCTATTTGGGTTCCTTTTCCAGATCGGTGGGACCCCTCAAAAGCAATAATCATAAAATTTTTGATTTAATCTTTATGTCCCTTCTGTCCATGAAGAAAGATATTTTTTCTGCTTTTTAGTTAAAGAATCAATCTTTATTCCTAATCCTTTTAATTTTAATCTAGCCACTCTTTTATCAATCTTATCAGGAACATCATAAACTTTTACCTCAAGCTTGCTTTTATTCTTAACCAGCCATTGAGAAATTAACGCCTGATTGGCAAAAGACATATCCATAACAGAAGAAGGATGACCTTCTCCAGCAACTAAATTTACTAACCGACCTTCAGCTAAAACAAAAATCTTTTTTCCATTTCTTAAAACAAACTCTTCAAGATTATCATTTATTTTTTTTCTTTTTATGGTTAATGTTTTTAAATCTGAAAGATTAATCTCAACATTAAAATGACCACTGTTAGCCAAAATAGCTCCATCCTTCATTTTTTTCATATGTTCTTTTCGGATAACATCTTTATCACCAGTAACAGTAATAAACAGATCTCCTCTCTCAGATGCTTTCTCCATTGGCATAACCCAAAACCCATCCATTACTGCCTTTAAGGCTCTTAATGGATCAACCTCACAAACAATAACATTTGATCCCATTCCCCGAGCTCTTTGAGCCACTCCTCGACCACAATAACCATAGCCAACAACAACCACAGTTTTACCAGCTAAAAGAATATTGGTTGCTCTAACAATTGCATCTAGAGTACTCTGTCCGGTCCCATAAACATTATCAAACATATGTTTGGTCGGCGTATCATTAACTGCCACAACCGGATATTTTAAAGCCTTATCTTTCTCCATTGCTCTTAATCTAATTACACCGGTAGTTGTTTCTTCCTGCCCTCCTAAAACATTTTCTAAAAGATTCTTTCTCTTTGAATGAATTAAACTAATCAAATCAGCCCCATCATCTAAAGTAATCTGCGGTTGACTGTCTAAAACTTTATTCAAACACCAATAATACTCTTTATCTGTTTGGCCATGCCAAGTAAAAACCTTAATCCCTTGATCGGCTAAATAAGAAGCAACATCATCTTGAGTCGTCAAAGGGTTTGATCCGGCCAAATAAACCTCTGCCCCACCAGCTTGAAGAACTTTCATTAAAACTCCAGTTTCTTTAGTCACATGCAAACAAGCTCCAATAACAATCTTCTTCAATGGTTTTTCCTTTTTAAATTCTTGTCCGATCTGATGCAACACAGGCATTTGATTATATGCCCAATCTACTCGAGATTTTCCTTTTTTGGCCAATTTCTTATCTTTAATTTTACTCATATAAAAAATTAAACAACTAATTTTAACAATTTATCACAATCAATGATAAACTGCAAATGTTTTAAATATTTCAGATATCTCAATCTAAATAATAAAATTAATTTTCTTATCTATTCTCTCATCTATTTATTTTTTTGCTAAAATATCAATAATGGTCAAAATTGATTATCAACTTATTGTTACTGGCTCTCTTTCATTTGATTATATTTTTGATCTGAAAGAAAAATTCTCAGATTATATTCTGCCTGATAAAATACACCAAATAAATTTTTCTTTTGTCAGCGAAACCCATAAAAAAACTTTTGGTGGTACAGCTGGCAATCAATGTTTTTACTTAGCCCGATTAAATCTAAACCCTTATCTTTGTGCTTCAGCTGGATTTGATTTTAAAGAATACAAAGCTTTTTTAGAAAATAATTTGGTTAAGACTAATCTTGTTCACATTTCTAAAAAACTACCAACGGCAACTGGTTTTGTAATTACTGACCGTAAAGACAATCAAATATGGATGTTTTCCAAAGGAGCGATGAAAGAAGCCAAAAACATCAAGATACCAACAACTAAATTAAAAAAATCTTTTCTTCTTATTGCTCCTGATGAACCTAAAGCAATTATTAATTATGTTAATCAGGCAGTAAAAAACAACATTTCTTTTGCCTTTGATCCAGCTTTTTATATTCCTTCTCTACCAATAAAAACCTTAATTAAAGGAATTCAGGAAGCCAAAATTATTTTTGGCAATGACTATGAGATTTCTTTTTTAGAAAAAAGGACTCAACTTAATATAACTAAAAACCTTAAAAAAAACCAAGTCTTGGTTAAAACCTTGTCCAACAAAGGATCTGAAATTTACAGCCAAAACAAAAAAATCAAAGTAGGAATTTTTAAAACTAAAAAGGTTGTTGATCCAACAGGGGCAGGTGATGCTTATCGAGCTGGTTTTATTTACGGCTTTTTAAATCACCAACCATTAAAAACCTGCGCTAAAATGGCTGCTTCAACTGCTTCTTTTGCTGTTGAAACAAAAGGAACAATGAATGAAAAGTTTAATAAAAAAGATTTTGAAAAAAGAATCAAGATGATATAATCTTTAATATGACTCATCTCATCCATACTTTAGATCTTCAAGCGACCAACTTTATTTATCAAATCATTCCTCACAACCAATTTTTTAATCTAATTTTTTATTTTTTTTCAGCTAAATCAATCTCAATCCTAATTTGGGTAGTAATTTTTTTCTTCTTAATTATTTTTGAAGAACAAAGAAATCACCGTTTTATCTTAGTTTTTCTTTCAGCAACAATTTTTACTTTACTTTTTGTAAAAATTGGAATAAAACCCTTGATCCATCGAACCAGACCTTCTTTTGGTCCAACCTGTAATAAAGGATTTTCTTTTCCCTCCGGTCACGCCTCAGCCTCTTTTGCAGCTGCCACTGTCTTAGCTTTTTTTGACAAAAAAAGAAGAAAATATTATTATTTCATTGCTGGTTTAATTGCTTTTTCAAGAATTTATCTTCACTGTCACTATATTTTAGATGTTGTTGGCGGAGGGCTATTGGGTTATATAATCAGTAAAACAACTATCATCATTAATCAAAAAATCTCAGCCAAAAACACACAAAACTAATTCCCTAATAATTCTCTTTCTTATTCATTTTTTAAGTGCTGAACTGTTAACAAACCAATTAAACCACGTTCCAAAGCTCCTAAAACATTACTGTGATCTTCTTGATTTTTAAAACAACAAAAAACGGAAGACTTTAAAACTTAAGAAGACTTATTAACTAAACTTTCAGTCATTTAATTAAGTTAATCTTATCATTAATGAGAGTTCCTATTCTAACACACTTATCTGCACTTTTCCAAAATATGAAAGTATCCTTATTGGACGACGAAGAAGAACCAATCGCATATCACTTAAAAAGTGATAATTGAATCTATGCTGATCAGCTTTAAACTTAAAACCTTATTTATCAACACTATAAAACCTAACTCGATCACCTCTAAACATTAACTCAATCTCACCAACCGGCCCGTTTCGATGTTTAGCAATATTTAATTTAACTAATCGCTTGCTTTGATCCAAAAGATCTTCATTATCTTCTTCCAAATATAAAAACATAACTACATCAGCATCTTGTTCAATTGCCCCTGATTCCCTAAGATCAGCTAACTGAGGCTTTTTTGTTCCTCGTTGTTCAACCGCTCTTGAAAGCTGTGATAAAGCTAAAACTGGAATTCTTAATTCTCGAGCTAAATTTTTCAATCCTTGGGAAATAAACGAAACCTCATTAACCCTTGAATCAAAACGCCGACCAGCATGAGCCAACTGCAAATAATCAACAATTAAAAGTTGTAATCCTTTTTCTGCTTTAAGTTTTCTTGCTTTTGTCCTCATTTCCAAGATAGAGAGTCCAGGAGTGTCATCAATATAAATAGGAGCTTCTGACAATCCCCCCATTGCTTCAGTTAATTTTTTATAATCATCATCTGACAATCGACCAGTTTTTAAACGCCAAGCATCAATATCTGCCTGACCAACTAAAAGTCTATCAACCAACTCTTCCTTACTCATCTCTAAAGAAAAAAATCCGACTGGAGCTTCTTCTTTAAGAGCTATACTTAAAGCAACATTTAAAGCTAAAGTTGTTTTACCCAAACCAGGTCGAGCCGCTAGAACAAGAAGATTTGATTTCTGCATTCCAGCCAATTTTTTATCTAAGGCACTAAAATCCGTGGCTAATCCTCGAATATGCCTTCCTTTTTTAACAAACTCTTCTAATCTGTCAAAACTTTCTCCTAAAATATCACGAAGTTCAATAAAATCTCGATGAAGATGGGATTGAGAAAGAGCAAATATTTCTGTTTCTGCCTTATCAAGAAGTTTTTTCACATCTCCTTTTTCATCAAATGCTTTTTCAACTAGACGCGAAGAAAGCTCAATGAGTCTCCTTTTAGTGTAGTTATCTTTAACTGTCTGGGCATAATGTTCAACATAAGCTGAGGTTGGAACAGTATTAATCAGATCTGAAAGATAGGCTTTACCGCCAATCTTTTTAAGATTCCCCTGCGATTTTAATTGATTCATTACTGTCACCAAATCAATAGGCTTTTGTTTTTCAAACAAATTCAACATAGCTGAAAAAATCAGCTGATGCTCCTTACTATAAAAATGGTCTTGTTTTAAAAACTCCGCCACTAAAGTAATAGCTGAAGGATCAATCAATAAAGCTCCAATTACAGATTTTTCTGTCTCCTCATCATGAGGAGGAACTCTAAGGGCACTTGATGATGTCGTCATAACTTTATTTGTTTAATGTTATCCAATACTCTTTTTTAAGAATTATCAAGAACTACAACTCTCATCTCTTCATCTAATTCATCTTTTTTTACAACTAGTTTGGGAATTGGAGTAATATTTTCCCCATCTACTTTTTCTAAGAATTTTGAAAGAGGAGCAATTTTTTCAAAAACTTTTTGATTTAGTTGACTATTATTATAATGCATCGGTATAACAATGCTTGGTTCAATTCTTTTCATCAAAACAATTGCCTCATCAGCATCAATAGTATAAAAACCACCAACAGGAACCATAAGAATATCAACTCCGCCTATTTTATTGATAAATTTGTCATTAGGAACAAAACCAAGATCACCACAATGAAGTATTGAGATATCATCAACCTCTATTTTATAAAGAATATTATTCCCTCTTTCCTGACCATCTTTTTTATCATGAAAACTTGAATAACCATATATTCTCATTCCCTGTTTTTCAAACTCACCAGGAAAATTAATCACTAAAGGATTTCCTTTAATGTTTTCGGTTTTATTATGGTCCTTGTGCTGATGAGAAACAGTGACAATATCTGCTTCAACTCGAGGAAATTTTAAACCGACCATCTCTGAATCATAAGGATCAGTGACTAATTTTGTTTTTTTCGATCGGATCAAAAATGAAGAATGACCCAAATATTTAATGTCCATATTTGCAAATATAGAGCCAGACGGGCATGAGACATTATATTAAAACATCCTATTATAATAACCCGTTGCTCAAATATTAATACCTTTTTAGGTGAATATCCTGTATCATCCTGATAGAATCAAGATTAGTACTGGGATTAGAATAACAAAAACTAGATATTTTTTCAACAACAATAATTTTAGACCTTAATCTCGCCATCCCCTTTATATTAGCAATCTATCATATTATCTGCTAAATGTCAAGAGACAACTAATCTATAATAGGAATTAGATTATTAAAACACATAAAACTTTAAAGAAGTTTTCTTAATTCTTATTGCATAAATCCTCTATTACTTTCTCTTTTTGACTCTTTGGAAGCTTATCTATTTGGTCAATTACTTTTTTGATTGTATTTTGAAATATAATATTATTAACTGTCTCCGCTGATTTAGAAGCGGTTTGATCAATCACCTTAGATGTTTCTCCTAATATTTGACCGACTATTTTCTCCCCATTTTTGGTTGTTTTTTTAATAAACTGACGACTTTTCTCTTTTATATCAGCTATTTCTTGACCTCCTTTATCCTTTCCTTTTGCGAATTCAAACTCTTTCCCTAAAACTTGACGATTATCTTTTTGGAAATTATATTTTCTGGTCCCAACAATAAAAGCAACTATTAATAATAAAGCCAGTAAACCTGTTTTAAGATAAAAACTCCTGTCATTATCCTCCAACTGTTTAATAACCATATCCCTTATTCTATACTCTTTCCCTCTAAAAAAGCAAATTAAACCTCCCCTAGCTAAATAAGAATCTTGTAAATTAATATAACTTTAACAACATTTCACGATCGAGATTTTTAATTTACTTTTTTCCTCAATATTAGATATCCATTTTAACTTTTATTCAGAAAAATGATAGAATATAGCTTGAAAAAGTTTAAAAACCAACCGATTCTATATCGGTAGCACTATTAATTTTGAAAAAAGATTTAATAAACATCAATTAGGATATGTAAAATCTACTAAAAATGGTCGACCTTGGAAAAAACTCCTCGTCCAAAAATACAACTCTATTAAACAAGCAAAAATGATAGAATATAGACTGAAAAAACTTAAAAGAAAAGACTATATCGAAAAAATAATTAAAGACCAAAAGATTAATTTATCTTAATGGTGGCTGTAGCTCAATTGGTCCGACGTTCTTGATCCTTCGGATCTGAAGTCGGACTCCGTACCACCAACGTACCTAATTGTACGTTGGGGCGTCGGAGTAGAGCGCTTCTAATATATGGCTTTTGTTTATATTCTAAAAAGTTTAAAAACCAACCGATTCTATATCGGTAGCACTATTAATTTTGAAAAAAGATTTAATAAACATCAATTAGGATATGTAAAATCTACTAAAAATGGTCGACCTTGGAAAAAACTCCTCGTCCAAAAATACAACTCTATTAAACAAGCAAAAATGATAGAATATAGACTGAAAAAACTTAAAAGAAAAGACTATATCGAAAAAATAATTAAAGACCAAAAGATTAATTTATCTTAATGGTGGCTGTAGCTCAATTGGTAGAGCGCCAACCTGTGGAGTTGGATGTTGCGGGTTCGAGTCCCGTCAGTCACCCAAATCGCCTCCGTAGCTCAGTGGTAGAGCACGAACTTGGTAAGTTCGAGGCTCCGGTTCAATTCCGGACGGAGGCTCAAAAAAAACCTATAAGGCTTAATAAAGACAACAATTAAAAAAGTCTTTTGTAAAATCAATCCGAAGAGGGCTTAATTTGATAAGCCAACCAGTAGCCAATCACTCCAGCAGCTACTAAAACATTTAAAGAAATATTGACTCCATACATTGGAATCTCTACAATTTGATCGACCAAATCCAATGTTTGTTTTTCTATCCCAGAAGTTTCATTACCAACAATTAAAGCAATTGGAAAAGAATATTTTACCTGAACATAATCAATGGATTTTTTATCTTGTTCTACTCCTATTACTTGAAATTTTTTTCTTTCATTTAAAGATAAATTATTCCTAATATCAGCAATTGCACTTTTAGTTGTTTTTTCATATTTCCAAGAAACAATTCTATCTGTTCCAACAGCTGCTCTTTTAATTTTTATATTTGGAGGAGTTTCTGTCCTGCCAGTCAAATAAACTTTACGAACAGCTAGAGCATCAGCCAACCGAAAAAAACTACCTGTATTGTAAGTATCATAAACATTCTCAATAATAAAATAAATAGGGTTTCTTTTTACTAATTGACAAATCTTTTTGGCTTTTTCCTCATCAAGATTCCTTATTTGTTTACCAGTTAATTTCATAATAAAAATTATAATGGTTAATCTTTTATTTTTCCTACCAAAGATTTTAAGATTGT
>CAYTFR010000033.1:0-4468 GCA_964437175.1 uncultured Gammaproteobacteria bacterium
CCTAGAAATTCCATTAAAAAAACTGATTGAAATCAAAAAAGATGGACTTTTACAATTATCCTATGATTACCAAAAAAGGGTAAATGAAAAGACGCATCTTTGTCTTTTTGACAAAAACAAAAATAAATGTACTGATTTTTATCTTCCTGTAAATCAAGAAAAATTAAATTCTCTCTATCTGAAACTCTCCTTTGACACAACTTCTTCAAACAACTTAGATGAAAGTTTAATTAATAATATTAATTTTAATTTTTATCAAAAAGAAACCACACAACCTTTTTTTGCCAAAATGCCAAAATTTGAACTAATTGCTCAAAAATTAAAACTTGAAGGAAAATTTCCTCAAAAAAAAATCAATCTTAGTCCAGAAAATATTGACCATCAAAAAAAAGACTGTGGTTTTAAAAAAGCAAAATTTATTGACAAACAGTTTATAAAAAAGAATGATGGAACAATCTTAGAATATAAAGCAATAGACGGCTCTATTTGCGATATTTTAACCTTTCCCTACTTGTCTCAAAATATGGGCTATCTTTTAGCAATTAAATCAGAAAATATTTCTGGACTACCTTTAAAAATATGTTTTGAAGATAATCAGACTAAAATCTGTGTTTTGGAAGATATATTGTCAAAAAATAAAACGATGAAAACAGATTATTTCATTATCCCTCCTTACTTTAACGGAAATGGTTACAATCTTCACCTTAGCAATTCTTCAATCGGAAACGTCACTACAATTAATCAAATAAAAACCATTAAAATTATTCCTTTCCCCTATAATTTTTTCCAATCAATAAGATGGGAATCGGAAAAATCACCAGAATCTAAACCGACCGACCGATCCGTCAAGATAGATATTAAACAAGCACTACCTTTTTTATACACAGCAAAAATCAACCATCCTTTGACTGATAATTCTTTATTAGTCTTGAATCAAGCCTATGAAAAAAACTGGAAAGCCTGGATCAATGGCAAAGAAATAAAAGACCATGTTTTAGTCAACAACTGGGCAAATGGGTGGCATATTAACAATGAAACAAAACAATCAAACCACGGATCAATTGTGATTATGTTTCTTCCACAATATCTGGAATTTATTGGCTTTGGGTTAATAATAATTGCTTTTATTTTTATCTTTAAATATCATCCAAAAGACTAATTCTCTCAATTATTCCAATAATTTTTATAGATAAGTTTATGTTCTATATGTCTTATGAAGTTTTTTTCTTTCTTGCCTTTTTAATCTCCTTGAAAAAGAAAGTTAAGATAAATACAGCCAGAGGAAGCAAAGCTGGTCGGGGTTTTCTGCTCCATTCCTTGATCTTTTTTATTACCAATCGACCATCTTTAAACTGGTCTATTTGTTTTTTCAACCGGAGATAAAAAGAGAGTAAAACAATAAAAACTAGGATAATAAAAATAACTGAGACTGAAAAATAAGTTATTCCTAAGGCATAAAAAAGATTCTGAAGATCCATAAAACTGTTCTAATGAATTATTTTTTCTTTTTCTTTTTACTTTTACTACTTTTATTACTTTTTGGGAGTTTCTGCCATTCATTAATAAATCTTTTTTTTAATTCATTAACTGTTTTAACCGAAGCTTTTGTTTCTTTTCTAAACTTTTCCACAACCTGATCAACTGCTTTTAAATATTTTTCTTTATCTATCTGATCAGCTTTTTCTTTTAGCTGAGCCAAAGTTTCGATTAACTCATCTTGAGTTTTCCAATAAAGTCTTTTTGATTCGTCCGTTACTTTTCCAAAAATCTTCTCTACTTTCTTATCAACTTCTTTTTCTTTCATTAATTCCTGAAGTTCATCTATTTTTTTCTTAAACTCTTGACGAGTTTTTTCACCTGATTTTGGGGCATAAAATATTCCAGCTAAAGCTCCTGTCACTGCTCCAATCAAAACACCCAATCCAAACTTTGACGATTTATTATTAGTCATATAATCCATGATACCAAACAGATTATAGCCTGTCAAAAGATGAAAATGCTTTTTTTTATAAAAGATGTTATAATACAACATGAATTTATCCTTCTAGAAAAGGATCTTTGAATATGATAATTGAAAAGTTGAAAATAATTTTAATTGTTTTTATTTTTGTTGTTCTTTTTCCCTTTCAAGTTTCTGCGACAAGTATTCCTAATCGAGTCGCAATTCCTGTTCCTGTTCCACCAGGAGCAACTGTAAAAGGCCAATGGAGCGTTAGTACTAATCCCGGAGAAATAATTTCTCAAAGTGCCATACGATGGGCTATTGGGAAATTTAACAGCTACCGATCCCCTACTGCTAGTTTTTCTTCTTCCCTTCGTACAGCCAATGGTTGGTATCAAGGTCAATTCTGCATCCCAAGCAACTGGCAGGGAAAAACTGAGACTAACTTTATTCAGATGGGAGCTTGGGCATTAATTAATGGCTGGAAAAACATCTACCAGCCTTCTGCAACCATTGTTCCTCAAGCAGTCTATGATAATGTTGGAGCTGAAAATAGCGTTACTCAAGTTAATGGTCGGCCTTATGAAGCTCGCTATGCTGGAGGATCAAGAAACTGGCGTTACTCTGGAGGCTGGGACAAAACAACTTCTCATTATATCAACAGTGCTTTTTCTCAAACTGTTATTAAAAGCCAAAGGGAAGGAATTGAGAAATATCAAATTTTAAACTGGAATGTTTTTAAAGCTCAATATAAAATCAACTTTTATTTTGCTGAATTCAGCTCTACTGGCCCTAACCAGCGGGTTTTTGATATTTTGGTTAATGGTCAACCAATAAATATTATTGTTAATGACTCTCAAACACGAAGTTCAACTAATCTTGATGTTTATGCTTTAAGCGGAAGATACAAACAATTAAAGGTTAGCTTTTTCACCCAAAGCAAAGCCGATTCTAATATAGAAATTACTTTTCAACCAAAAACATGGAAAAAACCAATCTTAAACGCGGCTGATATTATTGCTCTTCAACCTTTAGGGAAAAGCTGTGACAATCAATCTCTGCCTACACCAATACCAACTGTTCCAACTCCAACCATTACTCCTTCAAACGCACCAACCCCTAATCCTAGTCCAACCATTCCACCAATGCCTAATTCTTGCCCTTTAAATGTTTCTCAAAAAGATGGTTTTATCACCAACAGTATTAACAATCAATGGAAATATTACTCTGTTTTTAAACCTTCTGTTTCTGGATTTTTAAAAGCGATTGAAGTAAAAGTTGGTAATTGGGGAGGAGCTAATAGAAAAGTAACTTGTAAAATAACTAATAATTTTGGAGAAAATCTTTCTAATAATGCTTCATCAGATTCTTTTAGAAAATCTGACGGCCAAGTATGGCGAAAAATTACTTTTAATTCACCGGTCCTTGTTTATCCAAATCAAAATTATCGTTTATACTGTCAAGGGCCTGATTCTTGGAATTCGATTTACTGGCTAAAAAACTATTCTTCCTATACTTATAAAACATATATCTGTCCCAACAGTAATCCCCTACCACCTTCACTAACCCCAACTCCTTTACCAACAATTTCTTTAACCCCAACACCAACTGTATCTCCTCAAGAAAAAAACACTCTTGTTGTTTATGTTTATCAAGAAACTGATGCCAACTTAATTAGACAATCATGGAGAGAACCATTAGTTAATAACCAAGAAGCTGATGTCTTTTATCGCAAAAAGAATTCTTCTCAATGGATCTGGGCAGGAAATTTTACCAACCAATGCAATCAACCTTTAACCATTAAAAACCTTGTTAACGATGTCTATGAACTCCAAATTAGAGCTAAAAACCGTCAAATTCAAAAGATCAATGGCAGTTCTCAACCATCTGCGATTGATGCTAACTGTAAATTCTCTTCTGTTATAAAAAGAAACGCATGCAATGCTTGGGACTGTAACCACCGTTTTACTACGCCCATAACTCTTAACGGTAACGAAAGAAAAACTATTTTCTTTTCTTTAAAATAAGAACAAGTTTCTCTCTTTAACTTCCTGATGTATTTTTATATTTAAGATTTTGTTTTTTTTGCCAAACTTTAATATATATCACCCAAAACCTTAATGAAGAAAAAAGAGCAAAAATAAAGCCAGGAAAACCATCCATAAAACCTTTATGACGAATATAAGTTCTTAAAAACCATAAAGAAGGCTTTAAAAAAAAGAAATTGATAAATTGAAAGATTGAAGGATTAATCTTTTTTTCTTTTAGTAACATCTCGGCCTCAAGACTAGAATACCTATTCCAACGATCTAAATAACGAGAAAAATTCTGGTCAGCATAATGAAGAAGAGGTGATTTTAAATAACCAATCTTTTCTTTAATCTTTAATTTTTTTCCGTCGCTTTGCTCCTTCTTGACATTGAAATTTGAAATAACAACATTTTCATGAACGCTTTGACAAGGAAATTTTGCATAGCCATTGCGGTAGAGCCGAATCGTATAATCAGGATACTGACCACCTTTTTT
>CAYTFR010000033.1:4568-7955 GCA_964437175.1 uncultured Gammaproteobacteria bacterium
TTATCTCTTTTTTTAATCCTTCTGACAACTCCTCATCAGCGTCAAGCTGTAAAATCCACTCCCCTTTTGCCTTTTCTATTGCTTTTTGTTTGTTAATATGAAACATTGAAGGATTGTCTTCAATAAAAACTTTAACTTTCTTGCCGTAGGATTTAGCTATCTGAACTGTTTTATCCTCAGAACCGCCATCAACAATAATAACCTCATCAACCAAATCATAAGCAGAATCTAAAGGATAGTGAATAAATTTTTCTTCGTTATAAACAGCCAGACAAAGAGATAAACGCATTTTTTATTTTTAACCTCAGTTAATAATAGAACCAACTTAATAAATTGGTAAATAAACTTTTAACTTTTCACTTTTATTATATAATATCCTCATGATTAAAACTATTCTTCAACTCATAGCTTTGTCAACTCTTTTAATTGATCTTTTTCTTTTTACCATTTTAATCGCTTTTATATCTGAAAAAATATCAAAGAAAAAACTTTTGACTAAGATAAAAAATATTTTTGCTCCTTACTCTCTGACTCTTGCTTTTTTAGCCACTTTACTGGCAACTTTAGGCAGTTTATTCTTATCAGAAATAGCTAAACTAAAACCCTGCACTTTATGTTGGTACCAAAGATTTATTATGTATCCTCAAGTAGTTTTTTTATTCATAGCCATGATAAGAAAAAATAAAATATTAATCCCTTTTCTTGTAATCTTAAATACGATTGGAGTTATTCTCTCAACCTATCATTATCTTTTACAAAGCTTCTCTTCTTCAATTACTCCTTGCAGTTCAAATGCTCTTATTCCCTGCGACACTGTTTATAATTACTATTATGGATATATAACCATTCCCGTCATGGCTTTAACTATATTTTTACTAATTATTACTCTTTTGAAATTTAGCCAAAAATGAGAAAAAAAATAGTCTTAGCTCCAAAAAACATCTTGGATAAACCAACAAAGCCTATTAAAAAAATAGACAAACGCATCAAAAAAATCATTAAAGATATGATTGAAACCTTAGAAAAACAATCTAATCCTTCAGGTGTTGGTTTAGCAGCTAACCAGATTGGACTTAATTTATCAATCTTTATTACCAAACCAACCGAACAATCTTCAGTTAATGTTTTTATTAATCCTAAAATACTTAAAATACAGAAAAATAAAAAAAAGAAAAAACAAGATAAGGCTCTAGAAGGATGTTTATCACTTCCTAAAATCTGGGCATTGATTAAAAGAGCAGATAAAGTTTATTTAAAATATCAAAACAAAAATGGAGAAATGAAGAAAAGATGGTTTCAAGGTTTTGAAGCCGTTATAATTCAACATGAAGTTGATCATCTCCAAGGAATTCTTTTTACTCAAAGAGCCCTTGAGCAAAAACAAAATTTATATGAAGAAAAAAAAGGTCAACTTGAAAAATTAAGCTATTAGTTTTTTGGTTTTTCTTTTTCTTTTTTAACCTTTGAGTTAGAAAGTTTCCCTTCTGATTCGGAAAGTTTATCTTTTTGATTGGAAGGATTATAATAAGCCAGTTGTAAAAAGGGCTTTTTTTCTTCACTTATATCTTTTTTTACTCTTTTTAAACATTTGGTACAAATTTTAACTCGTTTTTTCTTTCCCTGTTCAATAATTCTAACCACCTGAAGATTAGGTTTAAAGATTCGTTTTGTTTTTGGAGCTCGTTTTTTCCAACGACCACCAGCAACTCCTTTTCGATGAGTATGAGATTGACCAAAAACAACTCCTTTATTGCAATGATAACAAGGCATATTTATAAATTTCTAATTTCTAATTAATCTAATTTCTAACAAATCTCTAATTTCCCAACGTTTAATATCTAAATTTTTTTAATCTCCAACCTCTTTCTTGTCTCCAAAAATAATCAATTTATGATAACATAGAAGAACACTCAATTCAATCTTAAAATAAACAATATAAATTGAAACAATATTATGCTTAATTATTTATTTTCAAGCCCAATTCGTTTTTTTATTTTATTATTTGGAATTTTGGTCGCCATCACCGTTCATGAATACGCTCATGCCTTAATGGCTGACAAACTAGGAGATCCTACTCCCAGACTAAGTGGCCGATTAAGCCTTAATCCTCTTGTTCATATCGACAACATTGGTTTGATCTTGCTGATTATCTTTGGATTTGGCTGGGGAAAACCAGTTCCCTTTGATCCTTTTAATTTAAAAAATCCTCGAAAAGATGCTGCTTTAATCTCAATAGCCGGTCCAAGTTCTAATTTTATTATGGCTATAATACTTTCTATAATTATTAGATTGATCATATTATTTAATCATCCATTTTTGCTTATTATAGGTATTTTACTTGAACCGATTTTATATATAAATATTGTTCTTGGTGTTTTTAACTTAATCCCTATCCACCCATTAGACGGTTTTAAGATTGTTGAAGGAATCCTTCCTCATGACAAAGCATTAGAATGGAAAGAATTAGAAAGATATGGATTATTATTACTTCTGATGCTGATTTTTCCTTTTGGAAACCAATCATTTCTAGATTTTATTATCAAACCACTTTTTTCTTTCTTTTATCATCTTTTTGTTCCCTCAGCTGGCGGAGGAATTATTTAAATTCTTTTAATCCAGTAACTAAAAAACTATGGCGTAGTTGTTTCTGAAGGGGTTGACGTTAAAGCAGTGGTTGGTGTTACTGTTGCTCCGGAAAGACAGTTGTTTTTTATATAATCACCCATATCACATCCTTGACCTAGTTTTGCTTTAATCTTGGAGCAATCAGTTTCAGTACATTCTGCTTGAGGTTCAACTGTTGGAGTATTAGTTGGTTGTTCAATAACAACTTTAGAAATTGGTGTTGGTTTTTTAGTAGGTAAAACGCCTTCTTTTTGACTTTCAGATTGATCAGTAGCAGACTTTGTTGTAAATGTCCAAGGAACTCCTCCATTATCAAACTTTTTATCTCCTATTCGAACTTGAAAATAATAAGTGCTGTTTGGTGAAAGCAAAGTTAATTCAACACTATGATTCTTGGTTTTTTTACTTTCTGGAGCAAAAAAACTTAGGCTGGTTGGACTGGTCCCATACTCAATTACTCCTTGACTTTCTTGATCTGTTGACCAGGTTATCTTGGTTGAGTTATTTAAAATCTCTGAAACAACTACATCGCGCGGAGCAATATCAGCCGCTCGAGTAAATACTTTTTGCATAATTCGAAAACCAAAAAAAATAACCAGAAGACCAATAATTGTTCCTAAAATAATTGAGATAATTCTAATCTGTTTTTTTTCCATAAAAATTAAATAATAAATTTTACGCCAACTCCAAGTAAAAACAAAATACTTCCTGGAACTCCGTATTTTAAAATATTATCAACAACTCCTGATTTTGGCAAGGTTG
>CAYTFR010000034.1:0-2243 GCA_964437175.1 uncultured Gammaproteobacteria bacterium
TTAAAAAATTTCATATATTTGTTTTCATTGCTAAGAAATTTAGAGCGCGATGAAGCGCGCTACTACGTTATTCACTATTGTTTTAGCGAAATTTCTTGCCCGCCTACATGCTTTAGCTTGTGGCGGGATTCCGCGTTGTTTCTGGCGCAGACTAAAGTCTGCTACTACCACATATCCCACCGTTTTAGCGGAATTTCTTGCCCGCCTACATGCTTTAACTTGTGACGGGATTCCGCGCTGCTTCTGACGCAGACTAAAGTCTGCTACTACGTTCACCACCCCCCGTTTTAGCGGAATTCATTCCGCGCTACTTTTGGCGCAGACTAAAGTCTGCTACTACTTCTTAGCCCGTTTCTTCACATTAATTACTAATCACCTCTCACATTCCATGCTCTATTTTCAACCTTTTAATCTTATTTTTAATCTTTTGTAAAGGAAGTTTTTTCCAAAGCAAAATTTTTCTTATAATAGACAATGATGCTTCAAATTCTGGATGAACAACAATATCAACTCCCAAATCCTTCATCCGTTTTTGATCACCTTCTTGATTAACCCGCGTAAATATCAAGATTTTTGAATTGAGCCGTTTAGCATTTAAAATAATCATCTCTTGAGAAAATCGTTGAGGAACAGCAGAAATAAGAGCGCTGGCTTTATCAACTTCCATATAATCTAAAACATCAAGGTTTGTCGGATCTCCATAAATAATATTAACTCCTTGTTTCCTTGCTTTCTCAACAACATAATAATTATAATCAACCGCAATAAAAGGAATATTCGTCATCATTAAAGCTCGACCAATATATTTACCAACCCGTCCATAACCACAAACAACAATATGATCTTTTAAAGGCAAGACATCAATATTAGGAGGTTCTCTATCGACTCGATATTTAAGAAATCTATCTAAACTTGGTATATATTTTTTAATACTTTTACGAATAGCAAAATAAAATCGAAGTTTGTTGTTTATAACAAAAGGAGTAAAAATTAAGGTTAATAAAACTGTTGTTAAACCAAATAAATAGTCATTTCTACCAATCACCCCATTAATCATTCCCTGATGAAGAACAATAAATGCTCCTCCACCTATCTGAAACAAATACATTGATAAAGAAAAAGATGTCCGACTATGGAATCGAAAAAATAAGAATATTCCTAAAACAACAAGAACTTTAATAAAAACAACTCCAAAACTAAACAAAAGAATTTTACTAAGATTACTCATTACAAATGAAGGTAAGATCGACATTCCTAAAAATGAAAAGAAAATAACGACAAAAAGATCACGATAAGGCCTGATTTGAGAAAAAATATGATAATGCTCTAATGTTTGGCCTAACAAAACCCCTGCTAAAAATGCAGCTAACAATGAAGAAATACCTAATTTCGTAAACAAAAATAGAGATCCGACAATAAAAACAATTGTAAAAAGATTAAGAATTTCTCTTGATACGCCAGCTAACCAATTAAAGATTTTAGGAACAACTAAATTACCAATATAATAAACTATAGTTAAAACAAATACGGCTTTAATACTATTAAACAAAATCTTTTCTATAATGACAAAAAAAGACATGTTTACCCCAAAAGAAGAAGAAATAATTAAGATTGGAATTAAAGCTAAATCTTGAAAAAGTAAAATACCTATTGTTAATCCACCTAACAATGAGTTCTCTTCTCCTTTATCCTGAATAATTTTAGCCACAACTGCTGTTGAAGACAAAACAAAAGCCATTCCAAAAAAAATTGCTGTTAATAAAGAGAATCCAAAGAAAACTGAAAAAATAAAAACAGCCAAAAAAGATAATACTATCTGAAATGTTCCACCAATAAGAACAAATTTTCCAAATTGCCTGATCTGTGAAAAATTAGTCTCTAAACCAATTGTAAAGATTAATAATATTAGACCAAGTAAAGAAAACTGACTAACTATCTCTTGAGATAATCTTCCTCTTAAAGTTAGACCCAGTAATATACCACCAAATATATATCCAACAAAAGGAGAAGCCTTTAGTTTTACAGCTATGTAAGCCGTAAATAAAGGAAAAGTTAAAAACAGAAGAATATTTAATAAAGCACTTGATGAAATTTCAGCCATATCTTTTAAATATATGAAGTTAAACGTTAAATGTCAAAGGTGATTAGTGTTAAAGCATTTAATATCAAGTATCAAGTATTATGTATCATGTATTTAATATGAAGAAACGAGCTAAGACAGTAATAAATAACGTAGTAGCAAA
>CAYTFR010000034.1:2343-7829 GCA_964437175.1 uncultured Gammaproteobacteria bacterium
GCCTAGTTAATCATTTTTTATTTATGATTTAGTCATCTAAGATGATGATTTAGCTCACCCTTAACTTCTTAATTTTCGCTTACAATCAATGCAAAACCTTGCTTCTGGCAGTAATTTTAATCTCTCTATTTTAATAAACTTACGACACCGTTCACACTTACCATAGGTTTTCCTTTTTATCTTAGACAAAGCCTTAACAATATTTTCTAATCGCTTAGTCAACTCTTTTATTTCCGCATCAACAATATCATGACCCATCTGCTCTCTAACATCAGTATCAACAGCAGCATTGTCAATAACATGATCTGGATCAGCAAATGGATCATCTTTTTTAAACTCTTCTATCTGTTTTTTTATCTTTTTCTCTTCTCTTTCTAATAAAGTCTTTAGTTTTTTTTGCCTTTGTTCGGTTAATTTTTTCATGAAATTTTATTTTTATCTGAGATAAATTAATATTATTAATAATAATCAACAATCTGCTAATCAATAATTTCCTAAAATAATAAACAAAATAAAAACTAAATGTCAAGAGCAAAATTACTGAGGCTACTTGATTAAGACTCATCTTTTTATAAAATAAGTGTTTTTCCTTTAATGGCTCAAAAATAAAATAAGTTAAACTAAAAAACCAACAAAAAAAGAAAAAAACAAATCCTGGTTCAAATATTTTTTTTCGGATAGCAAAAAGAATTTTCTGAGCTAAAAAAACTCCAATAAAAAAAATAATTGCTTCATATAATGGAGTTAAGTGCCTTAAACCAGTCACTCCATGATATTGAATTGATAAAAAAAATGAGGTTTTTGTTCCCACCTCAACACCAGAAAAAAAACTACCTAATTTACCAAGTCCCAAAGCTAAAAATATTGGAGCAATATAATAATCAATTGTTTCTCTAAAACTAATTTTTTTAATCAAAAAATACAAAAACAAGGTTAAAAAACCTCCAATTAACACCCCATACAAAGAAAGACCAGGATAACCATTAATTAAGATAAACTTGAGTAAATTAAAACCAAAATCTTTAAAATTTAAAATAACATAAACTAACCTACCGATTAAAAGACTCCCTGCCAGACTTAAAAAAATACTGTCAAATTTTTCTTCTTCTTTATAAACAGTCAAGCGAATGTTTTTCCAAAACAAAAACAGGCCCCAAAAAAAGGCTAAAACTAAAAAAACTCCAAAAGTATAGATTTTTAACCCGCCAACGGTAAAAAGAATTGGTATCATAAACTAGTAAATTATTATAACATACTGTCCACTATCCACCTGGGAAATGAGTTTCTACTGACACCTAAAGTCTCGTTCTTTAAAACTAGTGTATTTTAAACTCGCCAATATAAAAAGCTTCCTTACCATTAGGATAAAAAATTACTTTTTTAATATTAAATTTAGTCGCTAAATCCACCTCCTCCTCAACTCGAAAAGCAAACAACTGCTTCTTTCTCGGATTATATTGGTTAATACCGCCAATAAAACAATTGGAACATTGATGTTGTGGATCATAAAATTTTAAAAAAATCTGAGGAGCATTGAAATATCCTGTCATATACAGCTCATCATAATTCCTCCTGTTTTTCTTAAAATAGTTAATTATTGGTTGCGGACCATACTGCCAACCCCAGTAATTAGCAGAACGTAAAGGATAAACGAGGTATGATTTATAAAAAAAAGAGGCTTCGATAATTAATACTAATGAAAAAATCAACCCGAAAACAAAAAGATACTTTTTTAAATATTTTTTTATAACTAAAAAAGCATAAGCAATAATAAAAGTGAAAAATGGCAATGTTGAAAATAAAGCAAGAGTATAGGGAGGAGAAGTTGATTTTGTGGTTATCAAATCAGGCAAGGGATAAAGAAAAAATAAAAGAAAAAATGGAGTAAAAAGCTTTTTGCGCTTCCTATTTTTATCAATAAAAAGAAAAGAAAAGAAAGCCAAAGTTAAAATTGGCAGGCTAATCTTATAAAAAACACCATTATCCGGTATAGAATGTCTTTTAATAAACCCTCCCGGTAAACCACTTTCTCCTTTCAAAAACAAATAGTTGAAAGAGTAGTATTTTGGATAGTTCTCAGCCACTTGGATTACTTTAGAAACAGAAAAGAAATGAACATTACCTCCATTTTTCTCTTTCAATCGTAATATGAAATGAGAATTTTTCATCATTGCTAGAACAGGCAAAAAAACAATGATAAAAGAAATTAAAAACAAAGAAACAATTCTTAATCTCTTTTTGTCTCCTCTTTTATTTCTCCAAATAAATTCTGATGCTATTAAAGAAAACATACCTAAAATACCGGTTATCATATAAGCTACATGTCCATACATAGCTAGGCCAAAAGAGAAACCGGCCAAAATATAATAATGATTTCTCTTCTTACCTTTAAAATAAAAAAAGTAACCCAAAAATAATAAAAATAATGAAGGCAAGTGGCCAAAATTTATCCTGGAAATATGAAAATAAAAGGGGGTAAAAGCCAAATATAAAGTGATCAACCAAGGTAAAGGAACCTTATATTTTAACAAGAGTTTATAAAAAACAAGCAAGGCGAGCAAGGAAAAAAACACTGAAGAAAATCTGACCGCAAACTCATTTAAACCAAAAATAGAAACAAAAGGAGCCGTTGCCAGGACAGTTGTTGACCCAAGATTATAGTTAAAATGGTTATAAAAAAAAGGATTAACAAAATGGGAAAAATCACCATGAATCAATTGATAAGCCCTTACGCCTATCTCTGCCTCATCGCAGAAAAAACCAGTCGGTATTTTCCCCAAAGAAAGAACATAAAAAATGGCTATGATAGGCCAAATTAGAAAAGTTATCTTTTTGGAATCAATCTTTTTAAAAATTATTCTCTTATTCACCTTGGTTTAATAATATCAAAAAAATAAATATTATACTTTATTTTATGAAAAAACGTATATTTTACAGTATTCGGACGACGGGTGAATTTTACTTGAGTAATTATTTTGATGCCATCAAGAGAATGCTTGATCTGAAAAATAATCCTGATTATGAGATGATTTTTTCGGTTGTTGATGTTCACGCGACGACCACTCCTTTTGATAAAACGACTTTAGCCCGCGATACCAGGGATATTATCATTGATTATTTAGCGACCGGAATGGATCTAAAAAAAAGCCTCCTTCTTGTCCAATAGCAGGTTACCAACCTCCATGCCGAGCTAATGGTCTATGCGCGACAACAATCCCAACGCTACCCTCCATTACTTGGCGCAAATGATTAAAGCGGGCGAAGACCCTCTTTTCAAAGCACCCTCATCATCACCCAAATAGCTACTTATCTGACCACGGGCAAAAAATCCACCAAGAATACCTTCCTAAAAATCTCCGTAGCACCAAATACTATTTGTCCACCTGGAAGATAGATTCATACTGACACCTAGAGAAAAGTAATATTTATCCTTACTTCTCTTGTAATAAAAGGGTAAATTAATTAAAATGTAAGCAAATGACTAAAAAGGAGAATACGAACAAATCCCCAACAACAACTAATAATAAAAAAATTCTTCGAGTTGGTTTTGATTTAGACGGAGTCCTTTTGTATAACCCCGCCCGTATTACTCGACCAATAATCGCTTTTATAAAAAAAAATATCTTTTCTAAAAAAACAAATAATTTTTATCTACCCAAATCAAAGATAGAAAAATGGTGTTGGCATATATTTCATAAATCAAGTCTTTTTATCTCTCCCGGGCTTAATAATATTAAAGAACTGGTTAAAAAAGAGAAAATAGAAGCTTATATTATCACTGCCCGCTACAGCTTTTTAAAAGATGATTTTGAAAACTGGCTGAAAAAAATTGAGGCTAATAAATATTTTAAAGGTTGCTATTACAATAAGAAGAACGAACAACCTCATATTTTTAAAGAAAAAATGATTAAAAAGCTTAATCTTGATATATTCGTTGAAGACAATTGGGACATAGTCAGATATTTAAATCCAAAATTTAAAAATGAAAAGTTAAAAGTAAACATTTTTTGGGTTTATAATATTTTTGATAAAAAAATAAAATATAAATACAAATTTCCTAGTTTAACCTCTATCTTTAAAAATTTTATTGATAAAAGAAAATGAGAATCTTAATTACTGGCGGGATTGGATTTATTGGAACTAATGCTTCTATTTTTTTTGGGAAAAATAAAGCCAATAAACTTGTTCTTGTTGACAACTTTTCCCGACCTGGAGTGGAAAAAAATGCTTCTTTTCTTAAAAAAAATTTTTCTAATATAAAAATAGTCCAATCCAACATCTTAGAAACCAATAAATACCTCAGTGACTTAAAAAAAGCTGATCTAATTATTCATTTAGCTGGCCAAACAGCAGTTACATCTTCAATTAAAAATCCCAACTTAGATTTTAATTCAAATTTAATCGGCGGTTTTAAACTTCTTGAAGCAGTTAGAAAACATCATCCAAAATCAACTCTAATATTTGCCTCAACCAATAAAGTTTATGGAAATCTTGAGCATCATCAATTTAAAAAAGATATTAAAAATAAAAGATATAATCATCTTTGCCATCCAAAAGGAATTGATGAAAAAGAAAACTTAGAGTTTATCTCTCCTTATGGCTGTTCCAAAGGAGCTCTTGATCAATACTTTATTGACTATGGTCGAATTTACGGCTTAAAAACAATTGTTTTCCGCCAGTCATGCATTTATGGCCCTTTTCAAATAGGAGTTGAAGATCAAGGCTGGGTTTCTCATTTTGCTAAACAACTGATTTTAAAAAAACCAATTACTATCTTTGGTAATGGCTATCAAATTCGAGATCTTCTTAATGTCAAAGACCTTATACAAGCCTATCAATTAGCAATTGACAACATTGAAAAAATTAATCATCTTCTTGGCTGGCAGGTAAAAACAGATTTTAAAACTGGATTAAAAAATATGATAAACTGGCAAAAAGAATTCTTTAAAAAATGAAAAAAATACTCTTTTTTAGTCCCTATTTTTACCCTTACACTTCTGGAACTACTACTTATCCTCTTAAACTCTTTATTTATCTATCTAATCACGGCTTTAAAATTACTATCCTGACATTTAAACATGACCCTCATCTAACTGATAAAGAAAAGTTTAAAAAACTAAAAATTATCCGGATGGATTATTTATTTAAGATCTCAAAAGGATTTATCTCTCCCCAATCAATATTTTATTTTTTAAAAGAAGCGAAAAAAACTGATCTTGTTATTCTCAACCAACCTAATTTTGAAGGGTTATCCCTGGCTATTTTAGCCAAAATCTTTAAGAAAAAAATCATTTCTCTTTTCCACTGCCAGGTGTTTTTGGGCAGTGGGATTTTTAAAAAATTGGTTAATGCGGTTTTAAATTTCTCCGTTTTTATCCAGCTTTTTTTAAGCAATATAATTATTGGCCATACTAAAGATTATCTAGACTCAATCTTTATTGGCAAAATATTTAAAAGAAAAATTCTTTTTACTCTTCCTCCTATTG
>CAYTFR010000035.1:0-7495 GCA_964437175.1 uncultured Gammaproteobacteria bacterium
TTTGGAGAATCAGAATTGGGATTGACAATCGCCAACCAGAAAAATATATTAACGGCAAATACTACACTTTGCAAAACTTTGAATCTGAAGAAAAGGAAATACTGAAAAAAACATTCAAACTAATTGAAAACCGCCTCAGTAATTTTAGTGAAAAGACTTGTTAAATTATTCCAACGTAATAATTGTAACTTGGCTCCCCCACAAACTGATAACCGTTATAAATAATAAATTTAGAGGCGTTTAAATCATTCCTGGTAATTAAACTATGCCAATATTTTAGACCTTTAAGATAAGCAGAAGAAAACATTACCTCTGATTTAATTTCTACTGGAATAATCTCTCTTTTAATTAACACAAAGAATATTATAAGACAATTAGTGTAAATTTGAAGTTTAACTTCAAATTTACACAGAAAACCATTTCTTTAAGATTCAATAGCTAAGAAGAGTAATGATTGATATAATAAGGACTATGGAAAAAAAATTGCGTATCCTTTATTTACAAACATTCCCTCTCTATGGATCGGGATCAGGAACTTATGCCCGCTACCTAGCCAAAGAAGTAAACAAGATCACCAAAACAGCCATGGTTTGTCCTGATAATCGCCAAATAAACGGCGTTAAAATGTATCCTCTTAAAATGCCTTTTAAAGTCGCCTTTACCGGCCATCCAGAATGGAAAAACTGTCGCCTATTTAGAAATATTACCAACCGCGAACTCTTACGAATCTACAAAGCCTACCTTAACTCCTGTGTTGACGCCGTTGAGGACTTTAAACCACATATTATTCATGTTCACCATGCCTATCCCCTATCTTGGGCAGCAAGATTTATTAAATCCGCTTACCAAATTCCCTATATTATTTCTGTTCATGGATCAGAACTACCTACCGCCCAAAAAGATAAACGTTATCTAGCCCTAACTATGGATGCTCTGCGCAAAGCACGGCGGATTATTCCTAACTCTTACTATACAAAGGACTGGGCTTTAAAAGTTTTTGGCAAAGAGCATCGCCACCGCATGCGAGTTATCCCAGGGGGAGTAGAAATAAATAAATTTAAACCAGTTGTAGTCCGCGGGATAGATAAAAAATATAACTTAAAACATAGAAACTTAGTAATGTTTGCCGGAAAATTAACCAAATATAAGGGAGTTGATTACTTGGTTAAAGCGGCTAAGAAAATAAACGCAGCCGTCCTTATTGTCGGCGACGGGCCGGAAAGAAAACATATTAAGACAAT
The DNA here is from genome assembly GCA_964437175.1 of uncultured Gammaproteobacteria bacterium. Classification (GTDB taxonomy): domain Bacteria; phylum Patescibacteriota; class Microgenomatia; order UBA1406; family GWC2-37-13; genus CAYTFR01. Next base: position 1,242 of record CAYTFR010000035.1, read on the forward strand.
AATTGATAAACAAAAAATTAAGAATGTCCATCTTCTCGGTCACACCCAAAATACAAAAGAGCTCATTAACCTATATTCAAAAGCCGATGTTTTCGTCGCTCCCTCTATCTGGGATGAACCACTAGGATTAGTTATTCTTGAAGCAATGGCCTGCGAAACACCAGTTGTCGTCACCCGTAAAGGAGGTATTCCTTTGGCAGTCAAAGAAGGGAAAAATGGTCTATTTATCCGTGCTAAGCGTGTTGGCGATATCATCCAAAAAGTAAATTACCTTCTCAATGATGAAAAAAAGAGGTTAAGGATGGGAAAAAAAGCAAGAGAAATGGCCATTAAAAAATTTGACTGGGAAATAATCGCTAAAAAATTCTTTACTATCTATCAAAAATTTGGTAGACTTTAAGGAAATAATGAAAATAGCTATTTTATCAACACCATGGATTGCCGTTCCCCCAGAAGGTTATGGAGGCATAGAGCTTGTTGTCGCTAATTTAACCGAAGGATTAGTGAAAAAGGGCCACCAAGTAATGCTTTTTGCTACCGGCGACTCCAAAACTTCCGCCCGTCTTGAATATAAACATCAAGAAGCGTTGGGAAACGATTGGTCAACAAAACAAAATCCCTATCCTTTCCTTAATCATCTACACAAATTTTTTAAGATTGTTAAAGAGGAGAAATTTACCATTATTCACAACAACGCCCAATACATCCCTCAATATTTTCTTGACCTTCAAGATACACCATTTATCAATACTCTTCATGGCGCCTTTTACAAGAGCTTAATCGCCCCTTCTGGTCTTATCAAAGATAAACGAGAAACGCTAATCAGATTTAAAAACCACCCTTATATAAGCATCTCTAATAATCAACGAATGGGAATCCCCAATCTTAATTACGTGAAAACCGTCTATAACGGAATTAAAATCAATGAGTTTTCTCTTGGTAAGGGTAATGGGAATTATCTAGCCTGGCTGGGAAGAATAACTCCCAATAAAGGAATTGATATTGCTATCAAAGTAGCCAAAAAAGCCAACCTGCCCCTTAAAATCTCCGCCTTTGTTGATTCATCTGACCAAAAATATTTTGACGAGCAGATTAAGCCCCAAATAGGCGATAATATTGAAATAATCCCTCAAATAAAAAACAACAAAGACAAAAATGAGTTTTTAGGCAACGCTTTAGCTACTCTTTTCCCTATCCGCTGGCATGAACCTTTTGGTTTAGTCATGGTTGAGTCAATGGCTTGTGGTAGCCCGGTTATCGCTTTTCGTAAGGGATCTGCTTCCGAAGTTATCGAAAACGAGAAAACAGGCTTTTTAGTCGATGATTTTGAGGAAATGGTTAATTCGCTAAAAAAAATTAACCAGATAAATCGCTCCTATTGTCGTCAATATGTTGCTAAAAAATTCGGCGTAGAAACAATGGTTGACAACTATCTAGAAGCCTACAAAATAGCGATTAAACTTAAACAATTTAAAAATAATCCTTTTTAATGAAAAAAATACTTCTACTCGGTTCAGTTGTTTCCCCTTGCCCACCCCAATATCAGGGTGGAACAGAACGAGTAGCCTATTACCAGGCTAAACAACTAGCAAAAAGAGATATGTCCCTTATTTTTGTCGGCGCCGAAGGAACGGCAAACAACTTTAAAGAACAGTTGAGTTTCGAAAAAGAGAAGGAAACCAAGAGAATCATAAAAAATATTGAGTTTATTGAGATAGGTGGCGGGACCGGTTTTGGCACTCAGGCGGACGCTCTAAAATTTGATCTTTCTCAAATAGAAGCGTCGAGAAAATTAAGAATAGAAATGACTAACTTAGCCAGGGTTCAACAACTAATGATCAATCGCCAAAAAGAATATAGCCTTATTCTTAATAATATGCGTGGCGAAGCGACTTTTTTCCCTTTGGCAAAAAAACTAAACAAGCCATTTATTAACGTGATGCACCTTAACATTTTTCCCCAACTGGCCGAGCTTCTCTTAAAGTACCAAATTAAAGTAATCACTATTTCTAATAATCAAAAAAAAGAATTCCCCAACCTTGATTATCTATCTACTATTTACAACCCTATCAATACAAAAACTCTTTCTTTTAATCCCCAGCCGAAAAATTACGCCCTGATGGTTTCCACTATCGGCTATCATAAAAATCAGCAAGAAGCTATTCTGGCTTGTCGTCAAGCAAGAATTCCTCTTGTTTTGGCTGGAAAAATTAGAGATCAAAAATACTTTGATGAGCAAATTAAACCATATATTGATAAAAAAAATCTTACCTACTATGGCGAGATGAGCTTTAATAAAAAATTAAAACTCTACCAACAGGCAAGAGTTTTTCTTTTTCCAATTAAATGGCAAGAGCCATTTGGTTTGGTGGTTATTGAAGCCTTAGCCTGTGGTACACCAATAATCGCTTATCCTCACGGCGGACCGAAAGAAATCGTTAAAGACGGAAAAACCGGTTTTTTAGTCAATAACATCAATGAAATGGCTCAAAAAATCAGTCAAATTAATTTGATCAAAAGAGAAATCTGTCGCCAAGATGCCGAAAAAAGATTCGATGAAAAAATTATCGGCGACCAATATTTTAAAACTATAAACAATGAAATTTCTTATCTTCACTAAAGGACCAGGAGAAACCAGCCAAGGATATGCTCTGACTAAATATTTCCTGTCAAGAAAACATCAAATATTTATTGGCCTCCAGCAAAAAGTAAATATTAGTTTTTTTTCAACTTTAAAACAATCTTTAAAGATTTCATTTACTCCAGATCCTTTATCATTAACAAAGCTCGTAAAAAAAATAAAACCAGATGGAGTTATCCTTTGTAATTCAAAGACTTTTAATAAAACAAACTTTATTGAAAAATCCCCCTGGCCAGATATTCCCACCTTCTCTCTTGATTCTAACTGGCTTTTCAATCTTGACTCCCCTATTTTCAAATTTGTCAAATGGGCTGAAAAATATTTTATTAATTTCCATCCTCAAATATTTAATCTCGGGTTAAAAAAAAACAATGGCTACTTTAACATCTCACCCCAGATTTTAGATAAAATTGAAATCATTGGCTTAATCCCCTCTTACAATAAACCAACTAAACAACAAATAAGAAAAACAAGAAAAAAACTGGGAGTTTCTGATTCAGAAAAGTTAATCTTCTGTTATTTTAGTGGCTATGGAGCTGGAGCAAAACCATGGGTTCTTGACAATCTAATACCTGTTGTTAAACAACTAAATAAAGAAAAAAAACAAATAAAAGTTGTTTGTATTGGCAACCCTAACTCACTAAAACAACTTCCTAATGAAGAATGGTTCTCAATGATAGAAAAAAAAAGAGTTAACATCGAATCTTTTTTCCAAACTTTAGCCAGCTCTGATCTTGTTTTCCAACATCAAGGTTTAGGAACGTTGGAACAAGCAATTTCTGCCCAAATCCCTACTATTGCCAATGTCAATAAACAAAATAACCCCTATTATCCAAGACTTCACGAGGAAGAGATAAAACCATTCGCAAAATTAAATCTTTGCCGTTTGCTTTTCAAGTCAACTGACACCGAAATTATTAAAAAAAACATTCAAGATCTTCTTAACAACCAAACAGAAATTAAAAAAATGAAAGATGCCCAAAAAAAGTATTACTCAAAAGGCGAAGAAAATTTATTAAAAACAATAGAAAATTTCTATGATAAAAGATAGAAAAGATATTAAACAAAATCAACTTTTAAAAATTCATAAAATATTTAGAACAACTTTTTTTAGACCACTTAAACTACTCAAAGGTGATCTTGATTTTGCCGTTTCATTCGGGATAAAACGTCACAATTATCAAAAAGATTTTGATAATAAAACTGTTCTCTACGATGGTCTTTTTGAAAATAAAAAATCAATAATTAAAATCTATCTCTATCCTGAAAAAGAATTTAATCATTTCGAAAGAGAGCTATACATTTACACTCAAGTTAAAAAATCTGCCCCTATTTGGAAGAAGATATCAGCTAAACTTTTTAACTATAGCGATAGACCTTTACCGTTCCTCATCTTAGAAAAAGTAACTGGTTATCCTTTAGGGGATTGGTTCCATATTAAATATGATAAAACCACCAAACCCTTAAAAGAATTGTTAACAATCTTACCCTTGGTTTACCAACAGACTAAATTACCCAAAAAATACGCTTACACTACCTATGATAAGCTTTCTTTTTTCTTGAATAGAACTGAAAAAATAAACAGAACCTTAACCATTCTTAACCAAACCGATGCTGATTATTTTTGGCACTCTTACCTTAATCTTGGCCACCGCTTAAAAACAAAATGGGGTTTAGTTCCTAATAGTTTTATTTTTAGCGATTTAAATCCAGCTAATATTTTAATATTAAAAAAAGGAGGAATTCGCATTATTGATTTTGACGCTGTCTCCCTTGGGAAAAAAGTTTATGACTATGCTTTTTTATATTACTCTTCAATTGGCAGTAAATCACAAAAATATCTCTTTAAAGAAATTAAAAGCCATTTTTTTCAAACCAGAGAAAAAGAATTTTTTATCTTCTTTTTCATATACTTCTCTCTTACCCACAGCTGGAGTTTTGTGGCTAATAAAGACTGGATTAAATTTAAAGCCATTATGAAAGAACTTAAAAAATTATTAATATTATGATACAAACCATAATTAAAGTAGGAATCATTGCTTTTATTTATGCTCCCCTTAGTAAAAAAACTAAAAAAAGTGGCCTTTGATAATTATCTAAAAATATAGTAAAAATGAAACCAATAAAAACTACCATTATTCCCTCAATTCAACTAAATTCAAGGCGATGATAAAAAACTGAGAAGAATATTTTTGCTTAAAGGCCATTGATATCTTTCTCTATATCTTGAAGATCTGAAGAAAAATTATCAATTGAAGTATCGTTTAATTCTTTTTTTAATGTCTCTACAGAATCATCCTTAGATAATCCTGAACTTGAAGTTGAAACTGGTTTATTAGAAACAGTTATTGAAGGAACAACTGGAGATAAAGAAACATTTGTTGATGGAACCTTTGTCTTCTGACTAGATCGGTTTGAAAAAATCATATATCCGAATACTCCAGCAACAACTAAAACCAAAACAACTAATAAACCAACAACCAATAAGGTTTTTGACCCTGACTGTTCCTCAGGCTGAGTTTGAGAAGAACTAGAAACTGGTCTGTTTTGAACTTCTGATTGACCTTCTGGTGTTGAAGTATTGACTGTTTCGTTTTGCTGATCGTCCATATTATTTAACTTTTAAACTTCCTAATGTCTGTAATAAACTAGCTATTTCTTTTCTAACATTAACCGTACTGTCATGTAAATTTTTAAAATCACCCCGCAGAGTTTGGTAACTTTGACCAACCTCTGTTCTCAAACTGTTCTCATCAGATATTTCAGGAGTATAAGACTTACCAGCCTGATCACTCAAACTATTTCTCATACTATCTATGTCAGACTGAATATTATCAATCTGGCTATAAACATCACTGACATCGACTCCATTTTCTTCCATTTTTTTTGCCCGAGACTCAATTTTTGTCAATAAATCCTCCATTCGAGTCAGATGATTCCCCATCCTATTGACAATCCTTTGATTTAAAATCGTCAATCTCTGATCAACCTTTTCAACAATTCTTTTCTTCCTCTCATCCTTAATCTTTTCTAGTCTTTGTTTAAACCTCTCTTTTTTCTCTTTAAAAACCTCTCGACGTTTTTCCAATCGTTCTTTGATTTTTTTTCTAAAATTCTCACGTTTGTCTTTTAATTTTTCTTTTCTATCTTTAAGAATTTCCCGTTTCTTTTCCAATCGTTCTTTAACTCTTTCTTTAGAATTCTGACGTCTGTCGTTTAATCTCTCTTTTAAATTCTTTCTCTTTTCATTTAATCTCTCTCTAACTCCTGTTCTTTTTTTACTAAACTTCTTTTTTCCTGTTTGTTCAATATTTTTTACCTTATCAACCACTTGATTAATTGTATTACTTCCATTATTTTCTTCACCTTGTGCATAAGAAACTGCGGTTAAAAGAAAAATAGTTAAAAAAATAGTTGAAAATAAAAGTCTTTTCTTCCTCATATTATTAACTTTAGAAAAAAATTCTGATAATGTCAAGTCAGAATAAATATCTAGTATTAAGTATTGAGTAGTAAGTATTATGTAGTAGCAGACTTTAGTCTGCGCCAAAAACAGTCGTTAGCACCTCTAAGGTGGCTGAATAGACTCCTTAGAGGTGAAAGTTAAGGCATG
>CAYTFR010000036.1:0-7356 GCA_964437175.1 uncultured Gammaproteobacteria bacterium
AATTTGTTTTTATTTGGTTGTATTCTTCACCATAAACTTTAACAAATCCTCCAAAAGGTAACCAATTTATACTATAAATTGTTTCACCAATTTTCTTGCCAAAAATTCTTGGCGGGTATCCTAAACCAAACTCTTCAACAAAGATATTGTTTTTTTTGGCAGCAATAAAATGTCCGATTTCATGAACGAGGATTAAAATACTGAGGATTATAATAAAAATAAGAATATTCATATTTATGTTTATAAGTTTCCAACTAATTTTATTTTATATTTCCATGATTCCTTTTTCTTTTTGTTCTTTAATTTTGGCAATTTTATCATTTAGATCTTGAGTAATTTTGTCAATTTCTTTTTCAAACTTATATTTTTCGTCTTCTGATATTTCTTTATTTTCTAAGTAATTACGTATTTTTTTTCGGCTTTCATCTCTTTGATTTCTAACTTGGATTCTTGAATATTCTATTTTTTGGTTGGTTAATTTGAGAAGTTTTTTTCTTTGTTCTTCAGTTAAAGAGGGTAATTTAATCAGGACTCGATTGCTTTGGACAATGGGATTAAGGTTTAAAGAAGATTGAGAAACAGCTTTTTCAATATCTTGGAGGACTGATGGGTCAAATGGTTGAACAATTAGTGTTTGTGGCCCTTCGGTTGTAATTGTTGCTAGTTCTAATAATTTTAATTTTGTTTGACCTTGATAAGTCTCAACAATTATATTTTCAATCAAGGATGAGCTAGCTCTGCCAGTTCGAATTAAAGATAATTCTTCTTTAAGTTGGTTGATTATTTTTTCTCCTGATTGTTGGAATTGATTAAGAAGATTGTTCATATTTATCAAATTTCTATTGCCTAAATTTGATTTGTTTTATTTTATAATTCCCAGCGGACAAATCGTTTTATTTTAATATTTTCTCCTAATTTTAACATTGATTCTTTTATTATGTTGTTTATAGACTTATCCCCTTCTCTAATATAAGGTTGTTTTTTTAATTCGTTTATTGTTTTAGGGTTGCTTGATGCAATCTGCATTGCTAATTCATTCCCTAATTTTTGGAATTCTTTATTTTTAGAGACAAAATCTGTTTGGCATTGGAGTTCTATTAAGCTGGCAATTTTTTTATTGTGATGGATATAAGAAAAGATAGCTCCTTCGGTTGTTTTTTTGTTTAGTCTTTTATTCATTTTTTCTGCTCCTTTTTCAAACAGAATTTTTTTTGCCTTTTCAAGATTATTGTTAGATTTTTCTAAGGCTTCTTTACATAAAGTATATGAGACATCGGTTTCTTCTCTTAACTGTTTGAGTTTTTTAATATTAATCATTGTTGGTAGTTTTTCTATATTTACTATAAGTTGAGACAATCTCCTCAGTAATTATTTGAATAGAATTTTGGCTATCATCATTAGCTGGAATTGGAAGATTAACTAATTTAGGGTTATTGTTTGTATCACAGATACCTATAACTGGAATGTTTAAATTTTTTGCTTCAGAAATAGCATTTTTTTCTTTTTTAATATCAACAACAAAAAGAAGATCAGGAATTTTTTTTAGATCAATGATCCCATTATAAGTTCGTTGGAGTCGGTTTAGTTTTCTGTTTAGTTTAATTTGTTCGTGTTTAGTAAATTTATTCCATTCTCCACTTTTTTTCTCTTCTTCCATTTTTTTTAATTTTTCTATGTTTTTAGCTAGGGTTTGAAAGTTGGTTAATAAGCCAGCTGGCCATTTCAAAGTTATATATAATACCTGATGTTTTTTGCACAATTTGGTTATGGCTGATGAAGAAATCTTTTTTGTAGCAACGACTAAGAGTCTTTTATTATCTTTTGCTAGTTGTTTTATTTGTTTTTTAGCTTGATCTAATTGATCAATAGTTTTAGTTAGATCAATAATGGATGTTCTTTCTTGGTATGTATATATGAATTTTTTTGCTTTTGGATGAACTCGGTTTGTTCTGTGACCTAGATGGGCTTGGGCATTGAATAGTTTCTCAATTTTGGTATTTGCTTTTGACATAATTCTAAATTTTATCAGCCTATAAGTTGTTTTGCAATTAGAAATGAAGACAGTTCTAATCTTTGAGCTAAATTTAAATTATGAGAAGTTGTTAAGTTTAGGATTAGATGAGTCTATCTTTTAACTTGATTTACAGATCAAGAGATTTTAAGAATTTGCGGAAAGGACCATTGATATCAGGATGCCTCAGAGCAAACTCTACAATTGTTTTCATATATTCAAATTTATTGCCAGTGTCATAATAAGTACCATTTTCAATAACTGTTGCATAAACAGGGATACCTTCATTTTTCAAGTGATTAATTGCATCAACGAGCCATATTTCTCCTCCTTTTCCTGGTTTAATCATTTTTAGGGCTGGAAAGATTTGAGGAGGAAGAATGTATGCTCCATGAGTAGCTATATCTGATGGAGCTTTATCTGGTTCTGGTTTTTCAACGATTTTTTTGATTTTATATAGATTGTTCTTAATATGATCCATATCAGCAATTCCATACCTTTTTAGATCTTCTTTCTTCTTTATTTTTACTCCTGAAATAATGATTCCTGGATATTTCTGATAGATTTCTATCATTTGTTGGAGTCTTGGAGGGTTAGAGTAAATAAATTCATCGCCCCATAAAACAGCAAAAGGTTCATTATCAATAACAGATTCTGCTGATAAAACTGGTGTTCCATTACCATAAGGACCTTTTTGTCGGACATAGATGAAATTGGCCATTTCAGCGATGTTTTTGGCGCTTTCTAATAACTCAGGTTTCTGTCCTTGTAAAAGGTTTTTAACTAAATCTTCATTTGGAACATCAAAATGATCTTCTATTGCTCTTTTATTGGCTCCTGTAACGATAATGATATTTTTAACTCCTGATTTGACAGCTTCTTCTACCACATATTGAATAACAGGTTTATCAACAATTGGAAGCATCTCTTTAGGCATGGCTTTGGTTTGAGGAAGGAATCGAGTCCCAAAACCAGCGGCGGGAATAACTACTTTTGATATTTTCATTTATTATTTAAATGTAATTGTAACTTTTTGATTAGTTTTTACAGTTTTATTTATAATGGCGTGAACAGTAGCTGAACCTGGATTTGTCGAGCTTAAATGAAACTCAGCCATACCTGTTTTTGAAGTCTGAAGCTGATCTTCTTTAACCGTTCCTAGGGTAGTTTCAAGTTTAACAGGTTTGTTTTGGATTGGTTTGTTTGTTGCGCTTCGGGCAAAAACAGTAATTGTTGTTTCTGATTTCCCATCAGCATTGACTGTTGTTGGCCAAGCAGATAAAATTGAGTTCTTGGCTGAGGGAGCAAAATCTTCTTTTGCTTTGGTTATTTGGGTTAGAGGTTTGTTAAAAACAATAAAACTGGTAAAAAGGGCAAAAGATAAAAAGAAAACAATCATTAACCCAGCTAGTTTTTTATCCATATAGCTGAATTATAAACATATCTTATTTAATTTGTCAAATTAGGGATTAAAGATTTGATTGTAGTGAGGATTTTTTGATGAATTTCTTGTTTTGACAATAATTTATGGTTTTTTCCTATTGAGTTTATTTTTTTCCAATGTTTGTTTGTTTTGGTTAATGATAAGTACATTTCTTCAGTCTTTTTAAGGTAATTATCATCTTTTTCATGAATATCTTTTTTTTGACCTTTTAAATATTTTCTATCAGGTTTTTTTTCGATTAACTTAATGGTCTTTTTCCAGGGGATATAAAGGTAAATGACCAGATCTTCTTTAGGGATTTTATGGACTTTGTATTCTAATTCATATATCCATTTAACAAACTCTTTTCTTTCTTTTTTATTTGAAAATTTTGATCCTTGATGAGCTATGTTTGAGGATGCATAACGGTTAGCAATAATAAAGCCACCTTTTTCTAAGAATTCTTCCATTTCTTGCTTTACTGAAGCTCTGTCTAAAGCATATGCCAGTGAAGCCAAATATGGGGAAACTTGATCAATACTGCCGAACTCGCCTCTTAAAAATTTAGCAATGGTTTTTCCATGAAATGAAAGATAATACTGGGGGAAATCAACATATTTAGTTGGAATCTTTTTCTTTTTTAAATATTTTAATAATAATTTTGCTTGAGTTGTTTTTCCAGAACCATCACCACCGTCAATAACAATTAATTTGCCTTTTTTCTTTTTTAAATATCTCATATGAGAGATAAACTCATTTAAAATATACTTTAGTTTGTCATGATTGTAGAATTCCAGAAATAAATTGTCTGATGGATTGCCAGCGAGCATAGGAGAGATTTTATTCTCAAAATTTTGTTCAATTAAAGCTAGGACAGGTTTGTTTTTGGTTAAGGCATAAGTGATCTCTCCGCCAACGCCAATAGAAGGTTTTGTTATTTCAGCAATAAGGCAGTCAGCCTGATCAATAAGTTTTTTTTGCCTTTTGAATATTTGTTTTTTTGATAATTTTTTGTCTTTTTTTAGTTGCTTTTTATTAACAATTTGCTGGCCAGAAATTATTTTTACTCGATGATTTTTTATTAGTTTGATTATTTTTTTATAAGTTGGTAGTAGCTGACCGTTAAAACTGGTTGAAGCAGTAAAATAAATTTTCATAGTTTATTAATTAGAGGTTATTAATAATTTTTAATTTTAACTAATTTAGCTCAATTGTTTCTCCTTTTTTTACTTTATTTTCTAATATGAGTTTAGCTAATTTGTCTTCAATTTTCTCTCGAATAATTCTATCAAGATCCCGAGCGCCAAACTGATTATTAACTTCTTGATTAATTATTTGATTAATTAGTTGGTTAGAGACTTTGATCTTAATTTGATGTAAGTCATAGATCTCTTTTATAATCTGATTAATTTTCTTTTTAGCAATATCTGAAGTTGATTGAGGATTAAGTAATTTGTAAGCAATGACTCCATCAAAACGATTAAGAAACTCAGCTAAAAATATTTTATTCTCGATTAAATAATTGATTAAGTTTTTTGAAGTGTTTTTTTGATCCATCTGACTGATAATATTGTTGGCAGCGTTTGAAGTGGCAATTATTATTAAGTTTTTACAATCAACTCGTTTGCCAAAGCCATCAATAAAATATCCTTCATCTAGAATGGTTAGAAAGATATTTAAGAGGTCTTTATCTGCTTTTTCTATTTCATCAATTAATAATATTCCATAAGGATTATTGCGGACAGCAGAGGTTAAGATTCCTGGATCTTTTGTTTCTAATGAACCGATTAGTTTTACAATATCATTTTTTGTTTGATAAAAGGACATATCGATTCTGATTATTTTATTACGAGAGTTAAAAAAAACTTCGGCCAGGGATTTGGCTGTTTCAGTTTTACCTATACCTGATGGTCCAAAAAATAAAAATGAAGCTAATGGTTTTTTTCTTTTTCCTAATAAAATAAATGATCGTCGTATTGCTGATGATAATTGATTTATGGCTTCATTTTGACCAACAATTTTTTCGGACAATAATTTTTCTAAATGAATTAATTTGTCTTTGAGTGTTTGATTTAAAACTGTTGGGATATGAGTTTTTTGGGTTAAAACATAATCAATTAAATCTGGAGTAATAATAGTATTATTTTTATTTTTTAGTTTAAAGGCGCAAGCTAAATCAAGGAGATCAAATGCTTTTTCAGGAAAAGGAATAGCTGTTATATAATAATTACTTTTAGTAATCAGGTTTTGAATTGTTTCATAAGGGATAATGACTTTATATCGTTTTTCAAAGAGTAAAGCAACATTTAATAATATTTGTTCAGCTTCTTTTTTATTAACTTCAAAGACATCAATCTTATTAAATAATTTAATTATTTTTTCATTTGGATTAATATATTTTTGAAAATAAAAAGGGGTTGTAATTCCGATTATCTGAAGTTGGGGTGATTTGGCATATTTTTCTATAATCGGAGTGATATTAATCTCTGATTTTAATGAATTTGTTAAGTATAAGTGGATGTTGTCAATAAATAAAATAATATTTTTTGCTTTTAAAGCTTCTAAAAACAGTTCTTCAAGGAAATATTCTTTCTTTTTTAAATCTGAGAATTGGGATAGAATTTTTTCCATATCTAGTTTCAAGATTCTTTTGTATTTTAGAAGAAGGTTTGTCTTTCCATGATAAACCCTTCTAGAAAGAGCGTCTACAATAGTATGCTTTCCTACTCCTTCATCTCCAACAATGAGGATATTAACTTGATTACTTTTGGAAAGGGTAGTCTCTATTTGTTTAATTTCTTTATTTCGATTAACAATATTGGTTGTTTTTGATTGATAGTTGTTTGTTGTTAATTCATTAGAAAACTGATCAAGAGTTGGAGTATAGCCCATAGTTAGGTTTTTACTGATGGGAGGGATTGATAATAAATTGATCAACTGCCACCACTGATTATTTATATATTTAGTTTGATAATAATCTTCAAACCATTGATTAACTTTTAAGTAATTTTCTTGTTTTTGAAGATGGTTTTTAATAAAGATTGATTTTAATTCTTGTTTGTGTTCTTCTTGAGTTTTTTTGAAAAATGAGAAAAGGAATAGAAAAGGCAGGATGAGAATATAAACTCCAAAGATAATTGGTAGAAGTAATAGGAAAAGAGATTCAGTTATTAAGAACAAAACTAAAAAGGAAATTCTAATCATTAAGCCGATTGTTCTGGAAATTAAATTAAAACTTTGGATAGATATCCATTCTTGAAGAGAAAAACCAACAGAGGTTTTTTGGGTGGTAATGTTTTTCCAGGGTAAGAAAAGATTTTTTAATAAACTATTAACTGAGAAAAAATAAGGTAGAAAAATAATGCAATTAACAATTGCTCCAAAAAAATTCTTGATTTTTGTTTGATGAAAATCAATTAATTTACCACTCATATATTTTTATTATACATTTTTTCTTTAAAGGGTGATTTTTAAATAATTTTAGATGAAAAATAATTCTTAAGTGGTATAATTGAAAAATAGTAAGTGGGAGAAAAAAATAATAGTCAGTAGGCTCGTTGATAAGGCTATAATTTCTTTTTCTAACTTGGGTCGGTAGTTCAGTGGTAGAACGCTGTCCTGATAAGACAGAGGTCGGAAGTTCGATCCTTCCCCGACCCACCAAAGTAGAAATTAGTAGAATAGAAAGCGGAATGCTTAGCATGTTTATTCTCACACTCTGTGGAATACGAAACAACTTCATTGCAATATCGTTCTTATACTTCGGACGAGTTTGTATAAATGGATTAAAGAATTTGGTTAAAGTTTTTACCTAAGATAGCGCGGAATCCCGCCATAAGCTAAAGCAAGCGGGCGGGCAAGAAATTTCGCTAAAACGGTAGTGGGTAAAGTAGTAGCAGACTTCAGTCTGCGCCAAAAAGAG
>CAYTFR010000037.1:0-2113 GCA_964437175.1 uncultured Gammaproteobacteria bacterium
ATCTCAAGTTTAGCCAAATCTTTTTCTTTGACTCTTGAGGTTCAATAATAGCGGACTTCAGTCCACGTTGTTTCTGGCGCAGACTGAAGTCTGCTACTGCCATATCTTTCATCGTTTTAGCAGAATTTATTCTGCGCTTCAATCAACACAAAAGCAAAAATTCATATTCCACCTTTAATCTTCCATATTCTACTATTTGCCTTAATTCATTTTCCTGTATAATAAATTAAGATGAAATTTTTAAGATATTTTATTATTACTGCTATTGTTAGTTTGTTTATTTTTTCTTTATACTCTTCATCGGTTTTTAGTACTGGAGATATTCTTTTTCAAGATGGTTTTAATCAGAACGCTTCTCAATGGACTCCTTTTAATAATCCTGAAACCTGGGACTGGGTATCAAATGAAGGTAAAAATCAAACTGGTGGCTATAAACATAATGGTCAAGCTGATGATGCGGTTTCTATGTATTCAGAAAATAATTGGACAGATTATCGGTTTGAAGCTGATGTCAAAATCTTAACTGGTAGTCGAATCGGTTTATTGTTTAGAGGATCAACAGGACCAAAAGGAGTTGATAAATGGAAGAAATTAGGAGGATACTATTTTTTTCTCTTTCCTAAAAAGAATAAAGTTGTTTTAAAAAGACATCAATATGAAGGTGAATGCAGTACTCCAGGACAACAAGGAACTGGCTGTTGGCCTCTTCATCCAACTTATGTTATTGATGTTGCTAAGGCAGATTACAATCTTGATATGAACACCTGGTATAATCTGGCGGTTGAGGTTCAAGGGAACAATATTAAAGGTTATGTTGATAACAATTTAGTTTTACAAGCTCAAGATAACAGCTTTACTTCAGGAACTATTGGTTTTAAAACTTATAAAGGATCCATTGTTGTTGATAATGTTAAAGTTGAAAGTTTAGCTGGAAATGGAGATGATAATCAAAATAATAACAATCAAAATGATAATGACAATAATGGAGACAATAATAATCAAAATCAAGTATGGCAGGAAACATCTATTTTCCCATCAGGAAAAACAACTGAAATCCCTCGTTCTTTTGCTATGGGCAATTATTACTATGTAATTCCTAAAAAAGGGGATGGTTATATTATTAAGGCTCAACAACAAACAGATGGAAGTCTTTCAGAATGGTCAGAGACTTATAAACAATCAGGAATAAAAAAAACTCATGGTTATCCAGTTTTAACTGTAGAAAATCAAGCGTATTTAATGCCTTACTGCAGTGTTTTTAAAGTTAATACTGATGATACCAATGGCGAGATTACTTCATTAACCGAGATGAATCCTGATCAAGAGAATGATGGTCAAGTTGATGGGTTTAATGGAGAATGTTATGTTTGGGGAACAGCTGTTTTAGCTGATTTTCAAACAAACAAATATATTTTAAATTTTGGTGGAGTTGATCCATTCGCTGGAGATATTGCTCGAACAACAATCAATCGAACCTCTTCGTCAAACCCTCCTTGGCAATGGGATAAAGTCGGTGATTTAGGAGTTTATGGCCGTTCAGCCACTTTTTACAGGTCAGGAGACAATGGATATATCTTTTTAACTCGTGATGAAGAGAGCTCTAATCTTTATCAATTAAGTATTAATTCTCAAGGAGAAATTGGTAGTTTAGAAACCATTAGTCAATTGCCTGAAGGATATGGTCAAGCTGAAGTAGGGGAGTTAATTGTTGTTGGAAATAATCTTTTTGTTATTGGTGGCGATGATAATATGGGCAATAAGGTTTTTCAAGCCCAAATAGAGACTGACGGCACTTTATCAACCTGGCAGGAAATGTCAGATCTTCCAGGATCAGCTAATCATGTTGGTTATGGAATTATTAATGACTATTTATATGTAACTGGTGTTGATCGAGTTTATTATACTAATGTTAGTAATTTATCAAGTGATAACAACCAATGTTCAAACAACGATGCTAATAATGATGGCCAAACAAATAACTTAGATTATTTTTATTTTGTCCAAGCGGTTAATGGTGGAAATCTTCCTTCAGGAGTAGATGTTGATTTTAATTGTGATGGCCAGATTAATACATTAGATAGAGAAATAATCGTTAATATGATTACAGGAAATT
>CAYTFR010000037.1:2213-7246 GCA_964437175.1 uncultured Gammaproteobacteria bacterium
TCTAAAACAAGCAGTTACCATTAAAACAAATAAACAAAAATATGATTAAAAAAGACAAAAGAAAAATCATCTTTATTGGATCTATTTTTATTATTGTCATTCTTCTAATTACCCAATATATTTTTTATGGGAAAAAAAACCAAAAAAAATCAAAAGCGAGCGAAGAAATGGTTGGAGTTTCTTTTTCTCCAGATACTCAAACAGTTCTTTCCCAAGAAGAAGTTACAACAACTGTAAAAATTAAGCCCCAAAGTGATATTAGCATTCGAGGCTATTATTTCAAGATAAACTTTGATCCGTCTAAAGTTGAGATTAAAAATATTGAGTACAAACTAGGTCTAGTTAGTCAAGGCTTAGGTGATAACAACTCAACCTTAAATACCATTAACCAACAAGGATTTATTACAGTTCAAGGAGAAATCCAAAACTCCAGCGGACAAATATTAACCAATTCCGATGAAACTGAGATTGTCCAAATTACTTTTAAAGCTTTAACTGATGATCCTAGTTTAACAATAGACGGGTCATCAGCTTCCTTTTATAAAATCAATAATGATTATTCACTTTCTCATCTTTCAGCAGAAGCAGCTGAATTCAATTCAAGTTCGGTTCAAACTGACTCAATTATTTTAAATATTAAATTAAAATTTCAAGGAATAACAAAAAGGCCTAAAGATGAATATAATGATATTCAGATTAGAGTTAGCTTAGATGGTAATGATTTATCAGAAATTATCAATAAAGAAACCTCATTTCAAGCAGATGATCAAGGTATTTGGCACGGACGAGCAGTTTTTGATAATTTGTCGCAGGGCTCGGGCTATCAAGTTTATATTAAAGGACAAAAACATCTTCAAAGAAAAATTTGCCAGTCTCATCCTCAAGAAGAAAATCCAGGTGATTACCAATGTAGCGATGGAGAAAGTATTACTCTTAATACAGGTGAAAATGATTTAGATTTCTCTTCTATTTATCTTTTAGCTGGCGATCTAAAACCTCAAGACTCAGTTAATGATTCTTATGATACAAGCTATATTGTTAATAATCTTGGAAAAACTGATCCTTCTATTCTATTAGTGGCAGATCTTAATCTTGATGGAATTGTTGATGGTCAAGATTATGTTTTGGCAATCTATGCTCTTTCACTCAAGATTAAATATGATGAGGAATAAAAAAAATAACAAACCCTATCATTTTGTTACCTGAAAGCTCTGAACTTTTTTAAGAAGATCAGCTGCTTTTTTATCTTTCTCAAAATGAAGACGAATTGGCTGAAGGAGTTTGTCTAAAAGGACAATAACTGTTTGTTTTAGGTCTTGAGGATGGACTTTTTTATGTTCAAAAAGTTTGACTAATTTTGAATAAGATTCAATTTCAATTGTTCCGCCGTATTTTTTGGGACGTTCAATTTTCAAACTATCAATTCCAAGCCTGTCAAAAGATTCAAATAAAATATATTGGCAATATTCAAGAATAGGGTTTTCTTTTACTTCACCTTCAGGACACCAGGCTTTATTTATTTTTCTTTTAATCTCATCAAGACTGTCAGTCATAAAAATTGCATTGTCTGGATTAGATTTTGACATTTTTAATTCAATAATTCTTTTTCTTTTTTCTTCAAAATTTTTGACTTTTGTTTTTTCTCTAGA
Source organism: uncultured Gammaproteobacteria bacterium (assembly GCA_964437175.1). Taxonomy (GTDB): domain Bacteria; phylum Patescibacteriota; class Microgenomatia; order UBA1406; family GWC2-37-13; genus CAYTFR01. Next base: position 3,863 of record CAYTFR010000037.1, read on the forward strand.
TAGGATGGGATTTTGATTTTTAACTTGTTTTAATCCCATAAGCATGTGATGGCTAATAACAACTGGTTTCCAAAATCCCAGCTGATTGCCTATTTCACGAGCCAGCATATTAACCTTTCGCTGATCCATTCCTAATTGAGTAATATTAGCTTTTAGAGTAAAAATATCAGCGGTTTGCATACAAGGATAGAGTATTTGGGCAGCTGATAAATCAAAACTTTCTTGACGGCCCATTATTTCTGCTGTTCTGATAAATCTTCTTATTGAGTTGCTTTTGGCAATTTGGAGGACTAGCTTCCAATAATTATCATCTTTAACTAAATCTGAAGCCCAAACAAACTCAACATTTTTAAGATCCATACCGCAGGCTTTCCAAACCTCAATAAAATATTTTCCCACGATTTGGATTTTTTCTAGATCACCGCTCATTTTATTATTTGCCCAAGCATGCCAGTCAGCAACTAGCATCTTAAATTTGATTCCAGCTTGAGTTATTTTATTGATATTAATTGTTCTCAATATTCCTTGGGCAATATGGATCTGACCTGAAGGCTCAAAACCATCATAAGCAATAAGTTTTTTATTAGAAGAAAGAAGATCAAGGAGTTCTTTCTCAGTTATAATTTCTTCACCGACCTGTTTGATTAAATTAAATTTTTCTTCAGTAGTTAACATATTATTCTAACACCCTTCTAACACCTCTAAGGTGTTTTAAATATAACACCTTAGGTTTTTTATTCATCTAAAGTCAAGTGTTTAATTCTATCAAGTTTTCTTTGATAATCTGCTTGATCAAAAACAAATTTTTTATAAAGTTTTGGATATCGAAATTGATTAAGAATAATTTTTTTGTTGCAGAAATTAGTTTTTGAAGAATTTAAATATTCAGATAGAGACGAATATTGATAATCCTCAAGGTCTTTGAGTTCTTTAACAACATAAGAAGAGTAGGGATTAAGATGAATATATCTTGATATATGGAGTAATTGTTCATTGTTTACTATTCTTATTGCTTTGAATTTTCCTTGAAACAAAGGGCCTTTTCTTTTATTTTTTTCATTGAAGTATCTTGTATAACTATTACTAAACTGACTGATAAATTTAGAAATACCGTTTTCTTTAAGTTGTCTTAATAGAAAATGAAAATGGTTGGGCATAAAACAAAAACAAATTATTTCTACCCACCAATTTTTTTTATTAGATAGATTCTTTAAGATTCTATTTTTTCTTTCGTAAGAAAATGTTTTGAATTGGGAATAACGGAGAGGAATAGTTATGTTTTGATAATATCTTATTAATTCTTTTGCTCGATTGAATTCTTTTAGACCCTTAAAAGTCAGTTGAGAAGAAATCCCTTTGTTTAAAACATGGTAAATTTGATTGGTTACTAAAGGAGTTCTTCGGCCAGGCATATATTGGTTATTTTACAATATTAATTGGTATAATTATTTAAGAGTTAAAAAGACTTTAATCATCTTTATTAATTAGATAATAGCAATAAATACCCAAGGTGTCAAGGGGAAAACACCTTAGAGGTGTTATATATAAATATGAAAAAGAAAAAGGTTATTTTTTCTGGTATTCAACCTTCTGGTGATCTTCATATTGGAAATTATATTGGAGCTCTTAGGCAGTGGGTAAGATTGCAAGGTCAAAACGAATCTATTTTTTGCATTGTTGATCTTCATGCGATTACAGTTCCTCAAGACCCTAAAAGATTGAAAGAAAAAATTTTAGAAATAACTGCTTTATATATTGCTTGCGGTATTGATCCTGACAAATCAAATATTTTTATTCAATCAGAAAATCCTGATCATCCTTATTTAGCTTGGATTTTTGATTGCATTACTCCAATTGGTTGGTTGTCTCGAATGACCCAGTTTAAAGAGAAAGGTAAGAAACAAAAAGATTCGACATCAGTTGGTCTTTTTAATTATCCGGCTTTAATGGCAGCTGATATTTTGCTTTACAATACAGATTTGGTTCCAGTTGGTGAGGATCAAACACAACATATTGAGTTAACTCGCGACATTGCTGAAAAATTTAATCGTCGATATGTTTCAAGAAAAGGAGGATCATTGATCTTCAAAAAACCTCAAGGTTTAATTGATAAACAATCAGCTCGGGTTATGAGTCTTCAAACTCCAAATTCAAAAATGAGCAAATCAGATAAAAATCCTTTAGGAACAATAAATTTATTAGATCCGATTGATGAAATTGAAAAAAAAATAAAAAGGGCGGTAACAGATTCTGGTAAAGAAATAATTTACGATACTCAAAAAAAACCGGCAATTTCTAATCTAATGGTTATTTATAGTCAATTCTCTAATGATTCGATTCATCAGATAGAAACAAGATATGCTAATAAAACTTATTCTCAATTTAAAAAAGATTTAGCTGAGGTTGTTATTGATAAATTAAAACCGGTCCAAAAAAAGTATTCTCAGCTGATGAAAGATAAAGATTATTTAAAACAGGTTTTAGATCATGGGAAAAAATTTGCATTTATGCGGTCGCACAAATGTATAAATAAGGTTAATCAGGTGATTGGTTTAGGAAGGTAATTTTCTATGAAAACAATTATAGTTTGTCCGCCTGTATATTATCGTATTGAGTACTCCATTAATCCTTGGATGGATGTTGAAAATAAAGTAAATAAAACTAAAGTTTTTAAAGAATATCATAATTTAATTGAGTTATATAAAAAACTTGGTGGAAAAGTTGTGGAGATTGTTCCAGAAAATGGATTGCCAGATATGGTTTATACTGCTAATGCTGGATACGCTGAAAGAAAAACATTTATTAAAGCCAATTTTAAATTTTCCCAGAGAAAAAAAGAAGCAGATATAGTTGAAGATTTTTTTAAAAATAAGCTTGGTTTTAAGACTTATCAATTGCCAAAAAATATTTCTTTTGAAGGGACAGGCGATCTTTTTAAAATAAACGGACGTTATTTTTTTGGTTGGGGACCAAGATCTGATAAAAAGGCGAAAAAGCATTTAGAAAAAATTCTTAATAAACCAATTATTGATTTGGAGTTAGTTAACCCATATTTTTATCATTTAGACACTTGTTTTGGGCCATTGTCAAAAGATATTGTTTTAATTAATCCTAAAGTCTTTACAAAAAGCGGATTAGAAAAGATAAAAAAATATTTTAAAAAAGTAATTCAAGTTTCAGAAAATGACAATCAAAAATTAGCTTGTAATTTAATTGTTATTGATAATAACGTTATTATTAGTCAAGGAATTTCTTTAAAATTAGCTAATGAGATATCAAACAATGGTTTTAATGTCTATGAAATGGATATGAGCGAGTATTTAAAAGGTGGGGGAAGTGTTAAATGTGTTAGTTTGATGATGAATTGAAGATGGATGATGATTT
>CAYTFR010000038.1:0-2092 GCA_964437175.1 uncultured Gammaproteobacteria bacterium
ATTTGTTGGAGCAAAAGACAAACAAGGATTTAAACAAGAGATTGATAAAGTAAAAAATAAATAATTAATAGTTAGATTTTAAAAGTAAACTAGCTAATAATCCTAACCACTCTTCCATGAATTTTTCTTAAATTAAGATGGGCTTGTTTTAGAATGTATTCTGAAAAAGTTGCCAGCCATCTTAATGAAGATGTTATTGGAGACTTTAATCCTTTAAGAACCTTCTCATCTGAAATCGGCAATTTAATGTTTTGATATTTAGTAAACTTAGCTGATGTTGTCGGCTGAAGCCCCATTTTCTTTAAGTCTGGCGGAAGTTTAATTGTCTCTTTTTTTACCTTAATATAAGGCTTTACCTCTTTATCTATTTTCTCATTTTCCACTACTTCTTGAATCTCAACATATTCTTTTGGTGATAATGGTGGCTCAACTTCCTTTGGTTTAGACGACATTTGGGCTTGTCCAGAAGGCACTTTTTTACTTTGCTGATACTTCTCAACCAGATAATCAATAGAAGTATAGTTTTTTATTTTTTTTGTTTTCTTTATTTTTTTATCCATAAATTCATTTTAACACACAACTTCATATGTTCACACCCGGTGTGAACACGTATTGACACATCGGGAAAATAATATTAAAATGTTTAAATATGCCTGTTAGAAGTCTTCCCATAATTACCAAAGAAATCTATCATGTCTTTAATAGAGCGACTGGTTCAGATATTATATTTAATAATAAATATGATTATAAACACTTTTTACAGCTTATTGAATATTACCAATACGATAACACTCCATATAGATTCTCTTTTTTAAAACGACTAAAAAAAGAAGAGAAAAAAGCCTTGATAAACAGATTAATAAAAGAAAAAAAACTTCGAGTTAGCATTATTGCTTATTGTCTTATGCCTAATCATTTCCATTTATTACTGAAACAAAAAAAAGAAAATGGGATTATAAAATTTATGCAACAATTACAAAATAGCCATGCTAGTTTTTTTAATAAAAAAAATCAACGAAAAGGATCTTTATTTGGAAATCGATTTAAAACTGTAAGAGTAGAATCTAATCCTCAACTCTTACACGTTTCTAGATATATTCACTTAAACCCTTACTCTTCCTACATTGTCAGAGACTACAAAACCCTTTTGTCTTATCCCTATTCTTCTTTACCCGAATATCTAGATCAAAGACCTTCTTCCTTATGTGAAAAAAACATTGTTTTAAAACAGTTCTCAAAAACAAATAATTATAAAAAATTTATCCTTAATAATGCTGATTACCAAAGAAGTTTGGAAAAAATAAAACACAAACTTTTAGAGTAACTCCTATCAAAAATTCTTTATCAGCCCCGATGTGTAGGTATACGTTCACACCGGGTGTGAACAAACAATGGCCTCAATAGCACAACCATCATTAACTAAATAATGGCAATGAGGACATTCTAACACCCCGTCCTCAGTTACCTTTTGAGGATTAAAAGAAACTTTATTTTTGCAGTTAGGACAAGTAACGGTTCTCTCTTGATTAATTTCTTGATTTGTTGAGTTATTCATTGTTTTCTCGTTTAAAAACCCAGAAGAGTTACTAATAGGAACCTCAAAACTAGAAAAAAAAGGGCCATTGAGAGTCCTTAAACCCGAAGCTGAACAACCGTAAAGAAAAAGTAGTTTATTATTTTTAATATAGGGACCAAAAAAGCCTAAATAACCAGCTCGAATTTTTTCTGCTCTCTCTAAAAGATCAGTTGTCTTATCACCTATTGGCTGATAAACAAATCCTTGATCAAAATTATAATTTTCAAGTCTATCTTGAAATTCCTCCAGCTTCTCAAGCTGGTACTCTAAAAATTCGTCATTCAACTCTTTTCTTACTCCAGCGATTAAATCAGCTAAAGAATAAACTCTTGCCGGCTGAGGATCTTCCTCAAGACGATGAGAAATATAAATAGTCTCCCCAGATAAAGAATCTTCTTCTAGAGCCTTAAAAAACTCCTCAGGATAACAGCCAGTATTAAAAGGATGAGTTAAGTAAAAAAACTCATCCTCTGCTTCTTGTCCACTTAGACGGTTTAAAAAATCTAATATAGGAAA
>CAYTFR010000038.1:2192-4184 GCA_964437175.1 uncultured Gammaproteobacteria bacterium
AAAAAATATCATTTCCTAATTCTCCAAATTCTTCCTCTAGTTTTTCCCACCTCTCTGCTTCAGATTGAGGATTAAAACCTAACAATTTATATTCCTCTTGAGGTCTTAATCCTCTTAAAAATCCTTCTTCAATTCGATTCCCCATAATAGTTCCCTGCTCGGGGTCCCATATCTAATGGAAAAAAAGCTGGAAGAGTTTTCGGACTTTAACCGCTGCGGCACAGCAAAGGAATTTCACCTTTTTCCTCTTTAAAACTCTGAAAAAATATAATCAGAGAGCCTTCCCTTTAAGATTTTTGTTGCAACTCTTTGCCACAACAATCCTTAAAAGTGGCCAAACCAAGCTTAATTAATATATAACTTTAATCTAATTTTTATTCTTTAACCCTCACCTGATTTAAAGACAAAGGTTTTATAACAGGATAAAATTTTCTCATACCTAAAACCACAAATTTATAGCCGTAAAAAAAACTAAAGCTGTAAAACAGATCACCTAAAAGGGTGTTTTTTAAAAACGGTATTCCCATAAGATAAGAACTGACTAAACCAGATAAATCTTTGGCATACATATTAGTTGCAATCCAAACACCAAAATTAGTAATCAAAAAAAACAATAATGAAGAAATAAGGCTGGCTGTTAATAAATGTTTTGATTTAAGACCCTTTTTCAAAAACATGCCAATGATTACAATTAGAAAAAAACTAGCATAAACATAAAGGATTGTCTGATGAAAGCCCAAAAAAATATCAGAAACAAGCATCGCTACCAATGGAAAAATAAAGGCCTGTTGTTTTTTTAGATAAGCGCCTGAAAAAAGAGCCAGTCCAGTGATCGGAGCAAAGTTTGGCGGATGAGGGACAAGCCTCATAAAAGTAGCTGTAAAGATGATTCCTAAAGGAATAATTAGATTTTCTAAAATTTTCAGTAGGTTTTTATTTGCCATGTAATTTGATCATTTGGTTTTAATTTATAAGCTCCAGCTCCAACACTAGATGGTTTCCCATTAACATAAAAAGCCCAATACTCTTTTTTTTCCTTCTTCGCTTTGAGGTTGTTTATTTCCAAGACAAAAGCATTTTTGCCTTTTCCCTGAGCTTTAACAACAGCTTTTTTTCTTAACAAATCAAGGGCGGTTATTCCTTTTTCTATTGCTATTTTATCAAATGATTTTTGATTTTGACTTGAAAGAATAATCCTTTGGAAAACAACTATTTTTTTAGGACTGACCGTTTGAGTTTTTTGTTTTCCAGCCTGAAAGTTGTTTTTGGGAAATAATTTATGAAAACCCCAAAAAGCAAACAGAAGACTAAAAACAACTAAAATAATTAAGGTTATTTTTTTCATTAATTCTTAAGCAAGAATTTCTTTATTCTCTGAATATTTTCTTGCCATTATAAAAAACCAGTCTGAAAGACGATTTAAAAACTTAATAATCTCTGATTCCCAATCTTCAATCTCTATTTTTTTTTCATTAAAAGACCCAACAACTTCTCTTTCGGCCCGACGGCAAATTGTTCTTAAAACATTAAACCATCCTGATAACTCTGTCTTTTGAGAGAGTATAAACCTATTTAATTTAGGCAAATCCTTTGCTATGTTATCTATATATTGTTCAACTTTTTTTAGCTCCGACTCTAGCTCTGTTTTACCTTTTTTTTTACCAGCCAATAAAGCCATTGCCAAATAAAGATTCTTTTGAGTCTTGGTTAAAAAAAGCTTTTCTTTTTCATTTTTTAGTTTGTTAATCACTAAACCAATAAAGCTTGATAATTCGTCGACTGCTCCCAAAGCCTTAATCTGCGAATGTGATTTTAAAACCCGCTTTCCAGAATAAAGAGAAGTTTTCCCTTTGTCCCCAGTTTTAGTGTAAACAGACATAAAAATATTAGAATCCCTTCATCCTAAACAAAAATTTTGAATATTAGACATTAGAAAATTGGAATTTAGTTATAAATTAGGTCAATTAAATCAATTAGAAATTTCAATCTCTT
>CAYTFR010000038.1:4284-7230 GCA_964437175.1 uncultured Gammaproteobacteria bacterium
CCGACTTTAACCAAAAAATACTATCATTTCAGCATTCAGAATACCCACAGTCATAACATTTTTTACAGCCTTCTTCATGGGCTAAACTAGCCTCGCCACATTGAGGACAAAGATCAAAAATTCCTGTTTCTACTTGCTTTTGCATTAAAGACGGTTGTCTCTCCTCTGACACCAGCTTAGGGTTGTTGTGTTTAGACTTACCATTTAGTTTTCGTAGCTCACCATTCAAGTGAAAATGTTTTATCAAAACCTTAGCAACTGCATCAGGCAGACTCCGAATTCTTTCTTTACCAAAGCCCATTGTTCGAGCCCCACCAATACCTTGAAGCTGTTTAACAATCTCTTTTATTCTTATTTCTGTTGGCAAATGAGACGCAAATCTTAAAGCTAAAGAAATAGTTCTTCCTAGCCCTTCAGCCATCGCATAAACATCTGTTCCTGCTTTACCAACATTAATAAAAACTTCTAAAGGCTCATTATTTCCATTGGTATTAATGGTAATAAAAGCCACTCCAACTGGCGTTTTTATTCTATAAGTTGCTCCTTGCACCACTTCTGGTCTTGATTTAACTGTATATATTGGTACTTTTTTATCTACAGGCTTTCTTTCCAAAACCCCTGGTCGTGAACCCTCACGCATATAAGTTATTCCTTTACAGCCTAATTTATAGGCCAACATATAAAGCTTGTTAACATCGTCAACTGTATGAGCCTGAGGAGCATTAACTGTTTTTGAAATTGAAGCATCAACATATTTCTGAATAACTGCTTGAACCTTAACATGATCTGTTGGACTTAAATCATTAGCTGAAACAAACCAATCAGGCCGTTTAACTTTTTTTTCTTTTATTTCTTTTTTATGCTTTTGATGCCATTGATCATAAAGATGATGACGAATAACATGCTTACCCAAACGATCTCTTCGGATAAACTCAAACTCAAAAACCGGCTCTATTCCTGAAGTCGTTCCAGCCATTAAAGAAGTTGACCCTGTTGGTGCTTGCATAAGTAAAAGAGAGTTCCTAATCCCGTATTTTTTAATCTCTTTCTGGATTTTTTTAGGTAATTTTTTAATAAATTTTCCTTGCGGATATTTTTGATTATCAAATTTTGGGAAAACTCCTTTTTCTTTAGCGTTCTTGATTGAAACCTGATAAGATTCATCACGAATTATCTTATATATTTTATCAACAACCTTGATCGCTTCTTTAGAACCATATCGAAGATGGAGTTTTATTAAAGCATCTCCCAAACCCATAGTCCCAAGACCAATTCTCCTTTCTCCATTGAGCTGAACCTCTTTTATTCCTTTAAAAATATATGGATCCATATCAACAACATTATCTTGAAATCTAACCGCGATTCTAACTAATTTTCGAAGAGTATCAAAGTCAAATTTTCCTTTTTTGTCAATATCTTTTAATTTAACCAAAGCTGATAAATTGATTGACCCCAGATTACAAACCCCCCATGGAGGCAACCCCTCTTCACCACATGGATTTACGCAGTTTATCCTATTCCAATAACGGTTATTATGAAGCTTGTTGTAACGCTCCATGAAAACCACTCCCGGCTCTGCTGACTGCCAAGCTGCCTTACAAATTGATTTCCAGATTTTTCTCGCTTTAACTTTTTTGTAGATCTTGACTTTTTTGTTCATCTTCTTCCACATCTCTAGATCTCCATCCCATTTTTGGTCATACTCTGGATCATTAAGATCAGGAAAACCTAATGACCAGTATTTATCTTTTTCAACTGCTTCCATAAACTTATCAGAAACACAAACTGAAAGATTAGCTCCGTTTATTCGAGTTAAATCTTGTTTTATAGTAATGAATTCTTCAATATCAGGATGCCAATCCCAGAGCATCAGCATTAAAGCTCCTCTTCTGGAACCACCTTGTTGAATAATATCTTTGGTGGCAACAGAAAAAAGCTCAGCCCAGTTAACCGGCCCTGAAGAAAATCCATTGACTTTTTTCACCCGAGCTCCACGGGGACGAAGAGAAGAGAGATTAAGACCGACTCCCCCGCCTCGAGCCATAACCTCAACCATTTGTTTTAATGTTTCCAAAATCCCACCACGAGAATCTTTAGGACTGGGGATAACAAAACAGTTGTAAAAAGTGACCGCATCTTTTGTTCCAGCGCCAGCTAATATACGGCCTCCAGGAACATACTTAAAATCTTTCATTGCCCAATAAAATTCCTTTTGCCATTTTTTTTGATTATCTTTTTCTTCAATTAAAGAAACTGCTTTTGCCACTCTTTTCCACATCTGTTCTGGAGTTTTATCCATGGACTTTCCATTCTTGTTTTTTAATGAATAGCGATCTAAAAAGACTTTTTGTGAAATACCAGATAGTTTCATAAATCCTTTCTTTTTTTGGCCAAAAACCAATCAACCTTTGGTTGAAATTTTTAATATTTTAGTTCTATTTCCTGATTCTTTTAGAACAATTTCTTTAATTCTTTTTCAAACTCTTCAACATCTAAAAATCTCTTAAAAACGCTGGCAAAACGGATATAAGCAATTTTGTCTATTTTTTTTAACTTTTTAGCCACTAAGTTACCAATAAAATCGCTCTCAATCTCGGTTCCTTCCTGTTGTTTTAGTTTTGATTCAACCTGATTAATAATTTTTTCAATTTGTTCAGCCGAAACAGTTGTTTTCCCAGTTGATTTTAAAACCCCTTGACGCAATTTTTCCCGATTAAAGCGCTCCCTCCTACCATCTCTTTTAATAACTAAAATCGGCAGTTCTTCAACCCGTTCATAAGTTGTAAAACGCTTTTCACATTTAAGGCACCGTCGTCGCCTTCGAATTACTGCTCCATCTTCTGACAATCTGGTTTCAATTACCTCTGTGTCTGTACCTTGGCAAAACAGACAATGCATAATTATAAGTTCTCAACTTTTAATTTTCTAGTTCCACTTCTAAGGAGT
>CAYTFR010000039.1:0-6840 GCA_964437175.1 uncultured Gammaproteobacteria bacterium
CTATCACCCCAACCGAAACAATAGCTCCAACTTCTCCTTAGTCTGCACCCAGAAATAGCGCGAACTAAAGTCCGCTAAAACAATGGGAGATGTGACAGTAACAGACTTCAGTCTGCGCCCAAAAATAGCGCGGAATCCCATCGCAAGCTAAAGCATGCAGGCGGACAAGAAATTCCGCTAAAACAATGGGAGAGGTAGTAGCAGAAGGAAACAACGTAGTAGCAAAAGTGAATAATATCGTAATTCAGTCGCCAAAAAGATAAACTATCTTAAACAAATCCGCTTTTAAAGTGGTTATTTCATTATCCATTTACATTTTTCTTAATCTTTTCCAGTTCTTTTTTAGCTTCATCTTCAGTTATATTTCTTTTATCAGAACAAAAATAATATCGAACAGTAACCCTATTTTTAAAACAATCAACAACCTTAATTTGTTTAATTAAAGAACTAGTTCTAAAACTCTTAGTTTTAATCTTTTCATATGTAAGAGTAGGGGAGAGGTCAAAATTCTGATCAAGTTTAATCACTGAATAAGGAGATATTTTTTTATAGCCTCGGACAGAGTTATAATATTTAATCAACCCTTTAAAATCAATTTCAGCTATAAATATATTTTGATTCTGAGATATTTTACTTGAAACAAGGCCTATTTCTCCGATTTTTTCATTATTAATTAATATCTCTGCTTGAAAGGCTTTAGAAAAGATTTTATTTTTTGATTTTACAAATTTATATTTTGTTATATTCAACTCATCAAAAAGGAGTTCTAAAATACCTTTAAGATGAAAAAAATCACTATTAACAGCTAAAGTCAATTTAAACATCTCATTAGGCAGATTATTTTTTCTAGGTAAATATGTTTTTGCAATCTCAAAAATCTGCATTTTATCAACCTCTCCACTATTATCTTCTATATTTTTAAACAAAGAGGGGATTAAAGTAATCCTCAAATACTCCATATCTTTAGAGATTGGATTTTTTAATTTAAGATGATCATTTATTTTCAACCCAAATAAATTAATCTGCTCTTTTGAAATTAATGAGTAATTTAAAACTTCATTAAAACCTAAAGCTTTAAGAAAATATTTAATTTTTTGCTGAAGAACAAACTCAATTTCAATTTCTTTTGGCTGTTCAATATAAACTAATGATGGCAATCTATTTGGCAACTGATGATAACCATAAATACGAACCACTTCCTCAATAATATCCTCTTTAATAACAATGTCTTTATCTCTAAAAGAAGGAATTTTAACTGATAATAAACCTTTATCTTTAAAATTAACCTTAAATCCTAAATTTTTTAATATTGATTTAATTTTTTCTTCTTTTATTTTTATTCCCATTAATCTATAAATCTCTTTAACATCAACCTCTATTTTTTTCCTCTTATACGGATTTTTATATATATCAATTAATTTTGATGATACTTTACCATGAGCGTATTTTTGAAGCAGTTTCACTCCATAAACTAATGTTGGTTCGACTCTTTCTTCATCCAATCCTTTTTCAAAATATGTCGAAGCTATTGAACGACAACCTAAACCCATTGATGTTCGTCTAATATTTCTTTTATTATAATTTTGAACAAAAAGTAAAATATTCTTTGTATTTTTATCAACCGCAGAATTCAAACCACCCATAATACCGCACAGATCAACTAATCTTCCTTTTCCATCTTCTATGACAATATCTTCTCCTTTTAACAAATATTTTTTTCCATCAAGAGTGACAATACTCTCACCTTTAACGGATGACCGAAGAATAAAAGTTTGTAAACTAATTTTATCAATGTCAAAGATATGAACCGGCTGACCAAGATCAATCATCAAATAATTAGATATATCTATAACATTATTTATTGGTCTAATATCACAAGCCAATAATCTATCTTGAATGAACTTAGGTGAAGGCTCTATTTTAATATCAGATAAAGCAATAGCTGTAAACCGAGAACATAATTTATTATCTTTTATTTTTACGTTTAAGTTATACTGAGGCTTTTTTGGAAATAAGATATTATTAAATTGATACTCTTTCAAAGGATTTTTTTTTAGTTTTCCAACCTTATTAAACTGAGGCAAAATAGCCTGACACTCCTGAGCAATTCCAAAAACTGAAGCTGTATCAACTCTATTTGAAGTTACTTCAATATCATAAACATAATCATTCTTTATTTTATTAACTGTTTCAACCGAAGGACCAGATAAAGAAAGAAATTTTTGGATCTCAAAAGGATCACTATTTGTTTCTAAATAGTCTAAAAGCCAGTTATGAGTAATTTTTATATTCATAATAATATAAAGAATATCTCTTCATTTTTAAAACTGTTCTAAAAATCTCAGGTCCCCTTTATATAAAAGTCTAATATCATCAAGTTTTACTCTCATCATTAAAACTCTTTCAATTCCAAATCCAAAAGCCCATCCACTATAGTCATTAGGATTAATCCCACCAGCTTTAAGAACTTGAGGATGAACCATGCCAGCTCCTCCTAATTCAAGCCAGCCTGTCCTACAAACTTTACACTTCTTACCATTAACTTTCCCTGTCTTTTGACAAACTTCACAACTAATATCAATCTCAAATGATGGTTCAGTAAATCTAAAATGAAAAGGTCTTAATCTAATTTCTCGATCAGACCCAAAATACTTTTTAACAAAAAAATTTATTGTTCCTTTAAGATGAGTAATATTAATGTTTTTATCAATACATAGCCCCTCAAATTGATGAAACATAAAAGTATGAGTTGCATCCCAATTTGGCCGATATGTTTTACCAATATTAATCATTCGAATAAAAGGCTTTTTAACTCTCATCATTTCTCTAATTTGTCCTGATGAAGTATGAGGAGTCAAAATCATCTTCCCATATTTATTACTTTTTGGCGCATCAACAATAAAAGTTTCAAAATCATCTCGAGCCGGATGATCAGGAGGCATATTTAAGGCTTCAAAAGAAAAAAATTCCCATTCAACCTCTGGATATGACATTCGTATAAAACCTAATTTCTCAAAAATCATTCTTATTTCTTCAATGGTTGAAGAAATTATATGAAGACTTCCTTTTTTGGGTTTTTTACCCGACAAAGTAACATCAACCCATTGTTTATCATTTAACTTTTCTATTAATAACTTTTTATTTTTATCTAAGTAATTAAGAATCTTTTTCTTAAAAAGATTTATTTTCTTTCCTTGATCTTTTTTTTTATCTGAAGAAAAACTTTTTAAATCAACCAGAAGTTGGTTAATGATTCCTTTTCTTCCCAAAAATCTAATCTTAATTTTTTCTATTTCAGCTAATGATTTTGCTTTTTGCAACTCTTTAATAAAGATTTTTTCCAACTCTTGAATATTCTGCATTTAATAAATTTGAATAATTATTTTATTTCATCAACAATTTTCCTGAATATTTTTGGGTGTTCTACTGCAAGCTGAGCAAGAATTTTTCGATCCAATTCTATTTTATTCTTATCCAATTGATGAATAAAGAAATTATATTTTAATCCAATCTCTTTTAAAGCTGTATTTAATCTAGTAATCCATAATCGGCGAAAATCTCTTTTCCTATTCTTCCTGCCAACATAAGCATATTGGCCAGCATGAAGAACAGCTTCATGAGCTTTTTTAATCTGTTTCCGCCGACTCATTCGATATCCTTTTGCCAGTTTTAAAATCCTATTATGCTTTTTTTTAGTATTAATTCCTGATTTAACTCTAGTCATATAAATTATTTTTCTAAATATTTATAAAAATTATTTTTTTCCAACCATTGCCAGAACTTTACCTTTCACTCTACCCTTAACTTCTTTTAACTGTTTCAAACTCCGAATTCGCTTTTTTGATTTTTTAGAACGTAAATGACGCAACTGCTGTGATCGATGAAGGACTTTACCTCCTTTAGTTACTTTAAATCTTTTTACAGCTGATTTTCTAGTTTTTTGTTTGGTTGACATTAATATAATTAACTAAAATAAATTAATAAATTAGCCCATAAATAAATTTATGGAACTCATTTTTTCCTTGAAACAACTGCTCTTATAACTCGACCTTCGACACGAGGTTGTTTAGAAACTGATACCTCTCCTAAATCTAGGATAAATTTCTTCAACAACTCAATTCCTCGTTGTTTTTTTATAATTTCTCTTCCTTTTAACAGTAAATTTAAACGTATTTGATGTCCTTGCTCAAGAAATTTTTTCGCTTTATTTGATAATCTTTTTAAATCAGCTTCGGCAATAAACAATGATAGTTTTATATCTTTAACAATGCTTTTCTTAACTCCTTTTTTGGCTTCTTTCTTTTTCTTGTTCTGTTGATATAAAAACTTCTTAAAATCTATTATTTTAGCTACTGGCGGTTTAGCTTGGGAAGTAATTAGAACTAAATCAAGTTCTTTATCCCTAGCAATCTTAATGGCCTCATCCTTGGTATAAATACCTAATTGCTCTCCTTTTCCATCAAGGACACGTAACTTATCAGCCTGAATACGATAATTAAGTTGGTAATATTTTTTAGGTTTATACTTTTTTTTATATATTCTCGAATTTCTCAAATTATTTCTTAAATTTAAAACTGACTTTTTTAAAACTCCTGGTAAGAATTATAATCATAGACTTAAACATTTTCAAGACTAGTTAGGCTCTTTCAATTTTAACGTGGGTAAAAACATCAATTTAGATTTTAAAAATATTCAATCAACTAGTCATTTCCACAACTCTAAGCTTTTATCTAAAATAATATCTTTAGCAACAAAAACATATTTTTCCAGTTCTAGATTATTATATTGCTTCTGATCCCGTGTTCTTAGGCTGATTAACTTTTTTTTATGTTCTTTTTGACCAATAATAATCATATGAGGAATTTTTTGTTCTTGAGCCTTTCTAATCTTATTTTGTAAAGTTTCATCTTTATCATCTAACTCTACCCTAAAATTGTTTAACTCTAAAGTTTTTTTAATATCCCTGCCATAATCAACAAAATCTTTACTAATCGGAATAATCATCGTCTGAATAGGGGATAACCAAACTGGAAAATTTCCCCCATAATGTTCAATTAAAAAGCCTATAAATCGTTCATGAGATCCAAGAGGAGCCCGATGAATAATAACTGGAGTTTGTTCTTTTCCTTCCTTATCAACATACTTTAAATCAAATCTTTTCCCCATAAATAGATCTATTTGGTTTGTAGAAATCGCAAACTCCCTGCCAATAGAAGAATGAATAATAAAATCTATTTTAGGGCCGTAAAAAGCAGCTGATCCCACTTCTTCAACCATTTTAATATCTATCTTGGCCACTGCTTTTCTCATTAATTTTTCAGCTAACTGCCACATTTGATCATCACCATGATATTTATCCTTTTTTTTAGGATCCCGCAAAGACAATTCTAAGTGATACTTATCAATTCCAAGAGTTTTATAATAATATTGATGAAGCTCCATAACTTTAACAAACTCATCAATTGCTTGATCTAAGGTACAATAAATATGAGAATCATTCTGACTAAGTCCTCTCACCCTCATTAATCCAAAAAGCTCACCTGAACTTTCATATCTATAACAAGTCCCATACTCAGCTAACCTTAATGGCAAATCTTTATAGCTTCTTTGTTTAGAGGCAAATATCATATGGTGATGAGGACAATTCATTGGTTTTAAAAAATATTCCTCATTATTATCAAGCTTCATTGAAGGATACATATCGTCTTTATAATAAGGTAGATGTCCAGAAGTATAATAAAGGCCTGCCTTAGTAATATGAGGAGTTGTCACCCTTTGATAATCCCATTCTTTCTCAACTTTTTTCGCCCAATTTTCCAATTCTTCCTTAATAATATTTCCTTTTGGGAGCCATAAAATTAATCCTGGTCCAACATTCTGATTAATTTCAAATAACTCAAGTTTTTTACCTATTTTTCGATGATCACGTTTTTTTGCTTCTTTTATCTTCCATAAATATTTATTAAGCTCTTTTTTTGTAAAAAAACAAGTTCCATAGATTCTTGTCAACATCTTATTTTTCTCATTTCCTTTCCAATATGCTCCAGCTACAGATAAAAGTTTGAAAACACCTATTTTTTCAAAAGAATCAACATGAGGCCCAGAACAAAGATCAATAAACTCTCCTGACTGATAAATAGAAACCTTCCCTTTTTTTCCAAAATCGCTTTTTTTCCCAGCCTTAATATCATTTATTATCTCTAATTTATAAGGCTCATCTTTAAAAATTTTAATGGCTTGATTAATATCCAACCACTTTTGAGTTAATTGATATCCTTTATTTCTCAACTCAATCATTTTTTTTTCTATTAAAGGAAAAAGCTCTTCGTTTATTGATTTTGATTTAACTGAACTAAAATCAAAATCATAATAAAAACCATTCTCAATAACAGGTCCAATAGCAATCTTTACCTTTGGAAAAAGGCTTTTAACTCCATAAGCTAACAAATGGGCACATGAATGACGCATTTTAGCCAAAGATTCATTTTTCATAATAGTATTATTATACTAAATAGAAAGTCTTTAAAAGTTTAGTTTTCAGTAATAATTATTCTTAAGTGAAAGTAGAAATGTAAATATAAAGTTAAAAACTTTATTGAGATCTTAGATTTTTTCGTTGGTGATTTTAATCATTAAGATTTGTTTGTTTCTTGTAATTTTGGATTTAGTCTAAAGAACAATCAACTTCTGGTTGATTCATCCAGAGCGCGGACTAAAGTCCGCTAGTAAATATTTTCTTTCGTTTTAGCAGAATGAATAAAACAAACCTTCGGCAGAATGACCTTTTGGTGACCGCTGGAGGACTTGAACCTCCGACCTTTACGATGTCAACGTAACGCT
>CAYTFR010000040.1:0-6613 GCA_964437175.1 uncultured Gammaproteobacteria bacterium
TCTGGACATTAAAAAAAAATTATCTATTCAATGATTGGTCTTTCTAAATGCCACTGATCCAAAAATAATTACTGAGAGAATTAAACCGCCTCAGCAACAACTGAAACAACTTTTTTATTAAAGATTGAAGGAATAATTTTTTCAGGTGTTGGTTTTTTAACTAAAGAAGCCAGATTAACTGCTGCTTGACTAAAAATTGATAAAGAGACTTTTTTAACTGATTTTTCTAAAATTCCTTTAAAAATGCCTGGAAAAACTAAAGCATTATTTATTTGATTAGGATAATCTGATCTTCCTGTTCCAATAATAAATGCTCCTCCTTTTTTTGCTTCCTCAGGCATTATTTCAGGAATTGGATTAGCCATCGCAAAAATAATTGGTTTATCATTCATTGTCCTAATCATTTCTTTTGATAAAATTTTTCCTGTTGACACCCCAATAAAAACATCTCTTCCTTTAATTGCTTTTTTTAAATCTCCTTTAATTCTTTCCTTATTAGTTATCTTGGCAATCTTATTTTTATAAACATTTAAACCTTTTCTTCCTTTATAGATTATTCCTTTACTATCAAGTACAATAATATTTTTCACTCCATAAAAATTTAAAAGGTGAACAATTCCCCAACCAGCCGCTCCAATTCCATTAATAACTACTTTAATTTCATCTCGTCTTTTATTAACAACTAAAAGACTATTTATTAAGCCAGCTAAAACAACAACCGCAGCACCCCATTGATCGTCATGAATAACTGGTATTTCTAACTCTTTTTTTAGTCTCTCCTCAATCATAAAACAACGAGGAGCGGAAATGTCTTCTAGATTTATTCCTCCAAAGACTGGTGAAATATACTTAATTGTTTTTATTATCTCTTCAACATCTTGCGTCTCTAAAACAATAGGAAAAGCATTAATTCCAGCAAAATGTTTAAAAAGAGCGCTTTTACCCTCCATTACAGGCAAAGCTGCAAAAGGACCAATATTTCCTAAACCTAAAACAGCCGAACCATCCGAGATTATGGCTACAGTGTTTTTTTTAATAGTATAATCTTTGACTTTATCTTTATTTTTATAAATAAAATTACTCACTTCAGCTACTCCTGGTGTATAAACCAAACTTAAATCTTGAGTGTTTTTTATCTTTATTTTATTCTTAATCTCAATTTTCCCTTTTAATTGTTTATGAAATTTAAGAGCAGAGTTATTTCTCATAAAGGCAATTTTATATTAGAATAGAGCTAAATACAAATTTTTATTTGTCTATTAAAGTCGTTAAGGTTTTTAAAAAAAGCCCGCCGAATCGGCGGGCTTTTAATTTGGAATTTTTCTTTACATTCCCATTCCACCCATTCCTGGCATTGATGGAGGTACTCCACCACCAGCTGGTGATTCATTTTTTTCTGGGATATCTGTCACTAATGCTTCTGTGGTAATAATCATGTTAGCAACAGAAGCGGCGTTTTCTAAAGCGCTTCGAACTACTTTAGTTGGATCAACAATACCAGCTTTATACATTGATCCAAACTTTAGAGTCAAAGCATCAAATCCATAATCTTTTTTATCAGACTCTTCAATCTTTCTAACTACCCAACCAGAATCAACACCAGCATTAACCGCCAACATTCTTACTGGTTCACTCAAGGCTTGATATACAACATCAATCCCTATTTTTTCTTCATCATACTCAACTTGTTTTTTAAGAGTCTTTAATACATTGCGACTCCGTAATAAAGTTACTCCTCCTCCGGCAACAAAACCTTCTTCTAAAGCAGCTTTTGTGGCTGCTACAGCATCATTGACTCTTTCTTTTTTCTCTTTCATTTCTACCTCTGTTGCCGCACCAACATTAATTACAGCCACTCCACCAGAAAGTTTTGCTAATCTTTCCTGCAATTTTTCTTTATCAAACTCTGAAGAACTTTCTTCTATTTCTCTTCTGATTTGGCTAACTCGAGCTTTAATCTGGGAATCATCACCTTTTCCGCCAATAATACGGCAGTTTTCTTTATCAGCCCAAACTTTGTCAGCTCGACCACATTCTTCAAGTTCAACCTTTTCCAATTTTTTACCCAGATCTTCAGAAATTACTGTCCCACCGGTTAATATAGCAATGTCTTCAAGCATTTCTTTTCTTCGATCACCAAAACCAGGAGCTTTAACAATTAATGGATTAAAAGTTCCACGAAGCTTATTGACAACTAAAGTTGCTAAAGCTTCACCATCAACATCATCAGCAATAATAACCACATTTTTAGTACTTTTAACTACTTTTTCTAAAAAAGGCAGTAAATCAGAAACTGCAGAAACTTTTTTATCAGTAATCAAAATATATGGGTTATCAATTTCAGCTACCATTTTCTCTGAATCAGTAACTAAATATGGTGAGGCATATCCCCGATCAAACTCCATTCCTTCTTTATATTCAATCTCCATATCAAGACTTTTTCCTTCTTCAACCGTAACCACACCATCTTTTCCTACTTTTTTAATTGCATCAGCAATTAATTCTCCTATTTTCACATCACCAGCAGAAATACTGGCAACTTGAACAATAGCTCCTTGATCATTAACTGGTATCTTTTTAGACATTTTCCGAATTTCAGAGACAACTGCTTCAACTGCTTTTTCAATTCCTTTTTTCAAAACCATTGGATTTGAACCAGCAGTAATATTTTTCAATCCTTGATTAACTATCATTTGGGTTAATAAAGTAGAAGTAGTTGTTCCGTCACCAGCAACATCATTTGTTTTAGAAGCAGCTTCTTTTACTAGCTGAGCGCCCATATTTTCAAAGGGTTCTTTTAAATCAATTTCTTTTGCAACAGTCACTCCATCATGAACAACATTAGGAGCTCCCCACTTTCGATCCAAAGCTACATTTCTGCCTCGTGGACCTAAAGTTGTGACCACTGCTTTAGCTAAAATATTAACACCTTTAGCAAGTTTTTGTCTTGCCTCGTTTGAAAATTTAATTTGTTTTGCCATATTAAAAAATAATTATGAACTTATAATAGTAATAATAAATTTTTATTTAACAACTGCCATAACGTCTTTTTGTTCTATTAACAACCATTCCTTTGTTCCTACTTTAACTTCATTTCCACCCCATTTTTTATAAATTACTTTTTGACCAACTTTGACAATCATTGGTAAAACCTTGCCTTCATCATTTACTCCTCCTGGTCCAACAGCCATAATTTTACCTACTTGAGGTTTTTCCTTAGCTGTGTCTGGAATAACTATTCCTGAGGGAGTAACTTCTTCTTGAGGAAGGGGTTTAACTAATACATAATCAAAGAGAGGTTTAATATTAGAATCAGTTTTTGCCATAGATTTTTAATTTAAAAACTTATAAAATAAAATTTGATACCAAGTTTATTTTCATTTTTGGTAAAAAGATTTACTTATCTTATAAAATGAAATTTAATTTGTCAAGGGGATAATTAGTCTGCTAATTTAAAAATCGCAATTAATTATTTAGCCTTTTAAAACATGGATAATTTAAATACTCTTTCTGAAATAAAAAAACTTAAACAAAAACTTGATCAATCACACCTGCCTTCTGATTTAATGGAAAAGGCAGTTCATCAAATTGAAAGAATTCTTCTTGCTTTTAAATATGGAAGAAGTTTGTCCCAACTTGACATCACTAATAAATATATCAACTGGATTACTGCCCTACCATGGGATAAAAAAACACCAGATATTCTTGATATTAAAAGAGCAAAACAAATTCTTGATAAAAATCACTATGGACTAGAAAAAATAAAAAACCGAGTTTTAGAGTATTTATCTGTTCTTGTCCTTCAGAGAAAAAACTTAAATCTTGAGGTTTTCCATGCTCCCTCATTATTTTTTGTTGGTCTGGTTGGAACTGGTAAAACAACTTTTGCTAAATCAGTTGCAGAGGCTTTAGGAAGAAAATTTGTTCGAATTCCTTTTGGAGGATTATCATCTGCTTTGGATCTCCGTGGCCAATCTAAAACAACCCCCGAATCTGAACCAGGGATGGTTATTAAAAGTATCATTAGAGCTGGATCAAAAAATCCAGTTGTCCTTCTTGATGAATTAGATAGAGTGACTCCAGAAGCCCGAGCATCTATTATGGGAGTTTTAATTGAGCTTCTTGATGCTAATCAGAATAAAAATTTCATTGATTATTTCATTGATTATCCATTTGATCTTTCACAAACAATCTTTATTGCGACAGCAAACAATACCAATAAAATATCTACTGCTGTCATGGATCGGCTGGAACTAATTCAGATGCCTTCTTACACTGATCAAGAAAAAATTGCTATTGCTAAACAGTATCTTTTTCCTCGTTATCTAAAAGAAGTTGGATTAACTAACGAACAAATAAAAATAGATGATAACTTGTGGCCTAAAATTACCCGTCCTTTAGGTTTTGATGCTGGAATTAGAAGTTTAGAAAGAACTATTCAAAAAATTATTAGAAAATCTGCTCTTAAAATTGTCAGTAATCAAGGAACAAGCTTTTATATTGATGAAAATAATATTAAAGAGTTTATGAATTAATAAAATAGAGTTAGTTTTTTCCTTAACATTTAACATTCTTAAGTATGTTTATCAGCTACTTTAGAGGCTCCAAATGAATCTGGTTTTATCTTGACATTATAACCACTTCTTCTAATCATTCCAACAACCTCATTAATCAAAATTCTTGTTTTTCCTTTTTTCCCAATATCAACATGAATTTGAATATCATATTTTGGAATACCGTTTTTCTTAAAAAAATCAATTAACTGCTCTGATGTCTCAAGAGACATGATTGCTTCCTGATAAATTTTTTCTTTTAAAGAAATCTTTTTTTTAACAATTTCCCGACGCCAAAAATATATTCCCCCATGTCCAATTCGATGAATAATAATCGCTGAAACAAAATCATTTTTATCTTTCATTATTCTTTGGGAATCTGAACCAATGATAATCTGATAATTAGCTTTTTTTTTCTTAGCCATAAAATCAGAGATTGTTTTTTTAAGTTTCTTTAAACTTACCTTTCCATAACTAGGACTATAATAAAACATAATTTAAAATTATAAATTTTTCTAAATATCCTCATTACCATTCTACCATTATCTTGAACATATCCATTCTTAGCCTATTACAACCACCCTTGTCTAACCTCGTAGGTTGCAACAGGTTGGTTGAGAACAAATATTCTGGATAAAAATAGTAAATAAACTCTGAACGTGGTAAAATATAAATCAGGCTCGGTGGCGAAGTGGTAACGCAGCGGTCTGCAAAACCGCAATGCAGGGGTTCAATTCCCCTCCGAGCCTCAAAAAGATAATTTAAGATATCATTACACACCTGGTTTATAAAGGACTCCTTTTGTCTTTCCGATTTTAATAACCAAGCCTTTATCAACCAGTTTTTTTAGATCATACCTTAAAGTCCTTTTTGGAACTCTTAAAAATCTCCTTTTTATAAAATCAAAGGAGACTAACTGATGATCCTTAATTATGTTAAGTATTTCCTGCTGTCGAGGAAAAAGATTAATAGAAATCTTGTTCTGTTTAAGTTCAACTTCAATTTGATCTTTAAGCTTAAGAAAACTTTTGTAAAAACAGCTAAGCATAAAGTTAAGATAGTCTTCTGGTTTTTTTAATCCATTGTCAAGCTTAAAATAATAATCATCTTTTTTTTTCTCTAACTCTTCTTCAAAAGAAGTAAGTATATCCATTTCATATCCTTTTGATCTTAAAACAGCAAAAACAAGGAGTCTTCCTACCCGACCATTACCATCAAGAAAAGGATGGATCTTTTCAAAGATAAGTTGGCCGATTAAAGCCTTAACCAAAGGAAACTCTTCTTGGTCTTTATTAAGATAATCAAGAAAACGGTTAATAAGACGATTAATTTTCTGAGGCGGAGGCGGAACATAAACTGCTATTCCTGATTGATTAAAAATAGTGCTTGCCTTATTTCTAAAACGTCCTTTTTGGCTAGAAATATTTTTTAAAACTAAACTGTGAATTGTAATTATTAAATCTTTTGTAATCAATGTTTTTTTACTTATTTGATTATTAATATACTTATAGGCTGATAAGATATTAAAGATTTCTTTTTTATGAATTGTCTCTGACTGATTGTCCAGATTATCTAATCGAAGAGGATTCCCTTCAATTTTAGCTGAGAAAAGAGAACTTTTAAGTAATGATTGACGATTAAGCTTTGTTTTTAATGAATTGGGCAACTGGAGAGTTTTAAAAAAAAGCTTCAAACTGTCAATTTTGGAAATTAGGCTTATTGTCTTAACTGATAAATTATATTTTGGTGGAATTATCATTTTGCCTAATATTACCAAATATTGCCGAATATTACCAGATATGACTGAATAAAATGTTTTTTAAATTCTGTTTTGGTAAAATATACCAATTAGAACTTATTAAGTATTGCTAACTGGAGAGATGGCAGAGTGGCCGAACGCGCAGGTCTTGAAAACCTGTATCGCCTTTATCGACGATCGGGGGTTCGAATCCCCCTCTCTCCGCCAAGTTTACAATTTTTTAATTTTGGACAAAGTTGAACTTTTTTTGAACAAAATCCAGAATAATGATGTGCGTTTCCGCCCGCCTCCGCTTCGCTTC
>CAYTFR010000041.1:0-6456 GCA_964437175.1 uncultured Gammaproteobacteria bacterium
GCGATCTTTAGGACGCGATCTATCCTGGCAAATCTAGCAATATTAGTTTTAGCGAGCTTTAACACACGATCTATCCTAACAAATCTAGCAATATTAGTTTTAGCGATCTTTAGGACGCGATCTATCCTGGCAAATCTAGCAATATTAGTTTTAGCGATCTTTAGGACGCGATCTATCCTGGCAAATCTAGCAATATTAGTTTTAGCGGAATTTATTCCGCGCCAATCTAATAAAAAAATTTAATTGATAACATTTAATCTCTTCCATTTGAT
Organism: uncultured Gammaproteobacteria bacterium; assembly: GCA_964437175.1. GTDB lineage: Bacteria > Patescibacteriota > Microgenomatia > UBA1406 > GWC2-37-13 > CAYTFR01. The sequence continues at coordinate 273 of CAYTFR010000041.1, forward strand.
ATTATTTAGAATATGTTCTATCTCAAATATCGTCCAAAACAAATTAAAGATATTGATAACCCAAAAATTCAAGACCAGATAAATAATATCTTAAACGCTGAAACACTTCCTCATGCCTTACTATTTATTGGACAAAAGGGGACTGGAAAAACTTCAGCTGCTAGAATATTTTCAAAGGCAATTAATTGCAAAAAAAATAAATTCAGTTTAAAATCAAAAATAGTTGAACCATGTAATAACTGCCATAACTGTTTATCAATTGATAAAAACATATCTCCAGATATAATTGAGATGGATGCTGCTTCCCATCGAGGGATAGAAGAAATCAAAAACTTAATTAAAGACTCTGCTTTTGCTCCAATGTCAGCCAACTACAGAGTATTTATAATTGATGAAGCCCATATGATTACTCCTGATGGTTTCAATGCTCTTTTAAAAACAATTGAAGAACCACCTAAATCAGTCTTTTTTATTTTAGCAACAACAAATATTGAAAAGATTCCAATAACAATTAAATCCCGATGTTTAACCATGAATTTTGGTAAAGCAAGCATCGACAACATCATTAATATGCTTAAAAGAATAAATAAAGCTGAAAATATTAAAATAGATAATAATTTATTAACCCTGATTGCAAAAAGTTCTGACAATTCATTCCGAGATGCAGCTAAAACCCTTCAAGAACTTATTATTCAGAAAAAATTAAATTTTGAAGAGGCTCAAACCTATTTAGGAATTAGAGGAAAAGATAATTTTTTATCTATTCTTCAAAATAAAGATGTAAATCAAGCTCTAGTCTGGATAGAAGAATTTTATCAAACAGGTAATGACATTAAAGGATTAATTATTCAAGTCATGGAAGATCTTCGTCTCTTAATATTAGAAAAAAACAAGATCAAAGAAAACAACAATCATCAGGTGAATTTAAGTCTTAAACAAATAAGTTTATTAATGAAATTACTAAATGAAGCCTATTCAAATCTTAGAAACTCACCCTTAGAAATTATTCCACTTGAAGTTGCTATCATTGAGTTTTATAATAAACAAAATTAAGTAAAAATGATCGTTTATAAATTATGATTTTTGTCGATTTATATCACTTATTATAAATTCTAATCTAATTATGGTAAATCCACTTGGAGCTTTAGGAGATATCCAAAAACTTCAACAACAGGCTCAACAAATGCAACAGGCCTTAAAACAAGAAGAAGTTGTTGTTGAAAAAAACGGAGTTCGAGTTATTGTCAGAGGAGATCAAATCATTAATGAAATCTCTGTTGACGGAGTAATAGAAAATAGGATTGCTGATGCAATAAATGAAGCAATAAAAAAGACTCAAGAACTAGCCGCAAAAAAATTAATTCAAGTCTCACAAAATAAATAAACTGAGTTTGAAATCTAATTTCAAGCTCAGTTATAGCTGAAATTTGTTGATTAAATTGTTTTAAACTGTTCAACTAAAAAACTATGATTAAACTATTTTCAGGAACTGCCAATTCCCAGCTAAGCTCAAAAGTAGCTAAAATTCTTAAACTTCCAATATCAAAATCAGAAATTGTCCGTTTTGGCAGTTCAGAAGTAAGAGTTAGAATAGAAGAAAATGTCCGAAACAAAACCTGCTTTATTATCCAATCAACCTCTAATCCAACTGATAATAATTTAATAGAGCTTTTTTTATTTTGCGATGCTTTACGCAGACAAGAAGCAGCCAAAGTAATTGGAATAATTCCATATTTTGGTTATGCCCGTCAAGATATCCAACATCGAACAGGAGAATGCGTTTCAGCCAATGTTGTGATTAGATTTTTAGAATCAATTGGCTTTTATAAAATCTATACAGTTGATATCCACGATGAAGCAACTGAAGGAGTTTTTTCCATCCCTTTTAAAAATCTAACTGCTTTAACAAGCTTATCTGAAAAAATTAATAAATATCTTAAAAAAAACTATCCAAAGTTAAATCCAGTTATTGTTTCACCTGATCAAGGAGGAATTGAACGAGCTAGAAAATTTGGCATAAACCTTTTAGGACATGAAAATTTCTCTATTACTGTCATTGAGAAAAAACGAAATTTATCAAAAACAAATCAAAGTAAAGCTCTTGATATATACGGCAATGTTAATCACTCAGTGGCTATTCTTGTCGATGACATTGCCACCTCAGGAAGTACTCTAGTTAATGCAGCCCAACTCTGTTTGGAAAAAGGAGCCAAAGCTGTTCTAGCAGCTATAGTTCATCATGATTTTCTTGAAACCACTCCTAAAAAAATCAATCAATCATTAATTGAAAAATTTTTTACGACTGACACCATTTTTTTAGAGAAAAAACACAAATTTAAAAAACTAAATGAAATCTCCATTGCTCCCTTACTGGCTAAAGAAATAAAAGCCTTTATGTAAGACCCATCTCAATCTAATAACTCTTTCTGTTCTCAATAGATTTCCGCAAGGTTAAATAATCAGTATATTCTAAATTAGCTCCTATTGGCAATCCATAAGCTAATCTTGTAATCTTAATCTCATGTTTGTTTTTCTGGTTAATCTCTTTTAATCGGTCTCTGATATACATGGCTGTTGCTTCACCTTCCATATCTGGATTAGTGGCCAATATAATCTCTTTTATTTGATGACCATTTTCTTTTATCTTTTTTAAAAAAGGTTCAATATATATATCTTCTGGCCTAATGTTATTTAAAGGATCAATCCTTCCATGTAAAACATGATAAACTCCTTTATAGATATTGCCTGTTTCAAAAGACATTAAATCCAAGACTTCTTCAACAACAGAAATCACCTCAATATTTCTATTCCTGTCTTCGCAGATAGAACAGATTTCATTCTCAGTTAAGTTATAGCATTCTCTACACATCTTAGTCGTTGACTTAACATTCCTAAGACTCTCTCCAAATTCTTTTAAATCAGATTCTGGCAATCTAAGTAAATAAAAAGCTAATCTAGCAGCTGTTTTTTCTCCTATTCCGGGTAAACGTTCTAAGAATAAAGTTATTTTTTTTAAGTTTGACGGAAGTTTCATAATCAAACCTGAATTGCTTCAACAATAACCAATGGCTTTCGACCTTTCTGCTTATAAAAAAGGTTCTCTAATTGTTTTATTACTGCTCCCTTAACTTTGTTTAAATCCAATACTCTTTGTTTTTTTGGTTTTAATATTTGCTCAATTGTATTTAAAGCATTATTAAACAATTGCTTCTCTACTTTTTCAAAAACAAATCCTCGAGAAATTATCTCTGGTTTTGTAACTAATTTACCAAATTTATCAACAACCAAAACAACAACTACTATTCCATCCGAAGATAAGGTCTTTCTATCTCTAAGAACAATATGCCCAACATCTCCAATTCCATAAGCATCAATATAAACACTTTTTGTCTCAATTATCTCACCCTTATATGCCTTATTCTTATCAAACCAAACTGTGTCACCTTCATTTAATAAAAAAGCACTATTATTTAAATACCCTAGTTTCTCAGTTAGTTGTTTATACTGCCTTTGATGGCGGGGAGTACCACCAATAGGAATAAAATATTTAGGTTGGGTAAAACGAATCAAAAACTTTAGATCTTCTTGACTTCCATGTCCTGAAGCATGGAGTTGATCTCTAATATCTGAATAAACAACCTCTGCTCCCTGCAATGTCAACTGTTCTATCAAAGAATAAACCTCAACCTCATTACCAGGAATTGGATCTGATGAGAAAATTATTTTATCCCCCGGAGTAATTTTAACAAACCTATTTTGTCCATTAGCCATCTTATTTAAAGCCGAATCGAACTGACCCTGAGAACCAGCAACAATCAAACAAATCTTATTAGACGGAATCGTTTTCAGATCTTTTTCTGTTGCTATTAAGTTTTTTGGGATTGGCAAATAACCTTTTTCTTGAGCTAAACGTGAGTTTTCTATCATAGATCGGCCAATAAAAACAATTTTTTTATTAAACTTTATTGCCATCTCAACACATTGCCTAATTCGTGAAATATTTGAAGAAAAAGTGGTCATAATAAATTTGCCTTTAGTTTTTCTCATCTCGTCCTCAATTGTTTTTGAGACCGCACTTTCAGACAAGGTCAAACCTTTCTCTTCAGCTCCCAAACAATCTGATAAAAGACATAATATTCCGTGATGTCCAGCTTTTGTTATTTTATAAAAATCTGGAAATTTACCATACGGAGGAGTTAAATCAAATTTAAAATCTGTCCCATGATAAATTGATCCTAAAGGTGTTTTTATTAAGATATGAAGAGTATCAGGAATAGAATGAGTGACCCGAATAAACTCGACTTGAAAATCACCGAATTTATAAACTTGGTCATAATTGACCAAATTAATATCTGCAGTTACATTAAATTCTTTACATTTCCTTTGAAGAAACATTGAGGTTAATTTACTAGTATAAACTTTAGGACGGCCCAGATCATGGTAAAGATAGGGGAGAGCTGAAGTATGATCTTCATGTCCGTGAGATAAAAGAACCCCTCTAATTTTATCAATCTTATCTTTTAAATAACTAATATCAGGAATTACTAAGTCAACCCCTAACTCTCTTTCTTTTGGAAATCCAATACCGCAATCAACTATTAAAATATCTTGAAGAGAATTATCTTTATACAGCTCATATAAATACATGTTCTTATTTACTCCCACCACACCTCCTAAAGGAACGAAACGAAGTTTATATTTATTTGTCATACAATCATTATATCAGCTATAATGATAGAATCTAGTATCACTATTAAGTATATAGTGTGAAGTAATAAACTGTAAAACAACGGTTAGCCCTTCTAAGGTGGCTGAATAAACTCCTTGGAGGTAAAAAACCCACCAGAGATGGACTAAAGAAATCTCCGTTCAAATTCAAACCATTGACAATGTTAAAAAACAATCTTAAAAAACAAAAAAGTAAAATACTCTTAAAACTTGAAGAGGTTTTAGACCCAGAAATTAATATCTCAATTGTTGATTTAGGTTTAATTTACAATGTTAAACCAAAAAAAGATAAAGTAGAAATCACCATGACCTTAACCTCTATTGGCTGTCCTCTTTTTAATTTCATAGAATCAGATATCAAAACAAAACTTCAGGAAATCGGATATGAAAATGTTAAGATTAAATTAACCTTTAACCCACCTTGGACAATGGATAAAATGTCAAAAAAAGGCAAAGCTATTTTAGGAATATAAAAAAAATTATGCCAAAACAAATATTACAAGACTCATTTGAAAAAGTATTTGAACTTGGCCAATCAACTGTCAAACAAACTGGCCAAGCTTTAAAACAAACTTTTAGTCCATTAAAATTGTTAGAACAAGCAACTGGTTCTAGTAAAAACGACCAAGTCAATCAAAATACTGAAAAAATTGAAAAAGGTCAAAAACAGCAAAACAATACTCCCTTAGATTTAAAAAAGCTTCAAAAATCATATCAAAACCAAGATAACCAAAAAATTAATAACTTGAAAAAAAGATTATTTGATTTGGTTAAAAAAGGAGAAAAGAAAGCAATTGAAGAAAGTCAAGAAAAAGAAGAAAATAGAAAAAAAAGAATTGCCCAAGAAGAAGAAGAAAAAAAGAGAAAAGAAGAAAAAGAAAGACTCCAAGAATCCCAATTAGAAGAACCACGTGGAAAACAGCGCCGAAGTATTTTTAATCCAAAAAAGAAAGCTCAGAAAAAAACCGCTGAAATGAAAGCCTCTATTGGAAAACATTGATATAATTACTCAGCTGACAATACTTTTTTTCGGAGAGTGGCGCAGAGGCTAGCGCGCGTCGTTCGGGACGACGAGGTCGCGGGTTCAAGTCCCGCCTCTCCGACCAATATCCAATCATTTTAGAAATACTACCCGCGTTGCTTCTGGCGCAGACTGAAGTCTGCTACTACAACATCTCCCTCCGTTTTAGCAGAATTTATTCTGCGCTATTTCTGGCGCAGACTGAAGTCTGCTACTATATATCTCCCTCCGTTTTAGCAGAATTTATTCTGCGCTATTTCTGACACAGACTGAAGTCTGCTACTACCACATTCCCCACCGTTTTAGCGGAATTCATTCCGCGCTCTTTCTGACACAGACTGAAGTCTACTACTACAATAGACTAGATACTAAATTCTTTCAAGATTATTCTAATTGCAAACCAAATCAAAATTCTTTACAATGTAGATTATGCGT
>CAYTFR010000042.1:0-6298 GCA_964437175.1 uncultured Gammaproteobacteria bacterium
AATTTTTCAAACTCCTATTTGGTTTTTGTTATTAGTTGTTTATAATTAGTTAAAATTTTTTTATGAAAAAGAAACAAAATAATATAAGGAATTTTGCCATTGTTGCTCATGTAGATCATGGTAAATCTACTTTAGCTGACAGGTTTTTGGAAATAACCGGAGTTTTAAAATCTGGTAATCATAAAGAGCAGTTTTTAGATAGAAATCCTATCTCAAGAGAAAGAGGGATTACTATAAAACTAGCTCCAGTTAGAATGGATTATAGTCAGGATAAATCAAAAATTGAAGATTCAAAATACATCTTAAATCTTATTGATACTCCCGGTCATGTTGATTTTTCATATGAGGTAGATCGGACATTAGCTTGTGTTGAAGGGATTATTCTTTTAGTTGATGCCACTCAAGGGATTGAAGCTCAGACAGTGGCTAATACTTATAAAGGAATTGAAAAAGATTTAGTCATAATTCCAGCAGTAAACAAAATTGATCTTCCAAGTGCTGATATAAGCCGAACAAAAAAACAAATAATTGATTTTTTAGGAGTAAAAGAAAATGATATTTTTGAAGTTTCAGCCAAAACAGGTCAAGGGGTAGAAAGACTTCTTAAAGAAGTAATTATTAAAATTCCACCTCCAAATTTTCAGAGAAGAGAAGATCAAAATAGACCAGTTCAGGCTCTAATTTTTGATTCATATTATGATCAACATCGAGGAGTGATTGCTTTTGTTAGAATTTTTCAAGGTGAGTTAAGAAAAGATCTGAAAACAAGACTTTTTCATACGGATCAGGAATTTAAGGTTCAGGAAGTTGGTGTTTTCACTCCAGATTTAAAGCCTAAAAATATGCTTTATAGCGGTGAAATAGGTTATGTGGTTACTAATCTTAAAGATATTCACCAGATTAATGTTGGCGATACGATTGTTGATGAGAAAAAAACCTCTTCTTCTCTATCTGGTTACAAACCAGTTAAGCCAATGGTTTTTGCTTCAATTTTCCCGACTGATCCTAATAAGTATCTTGATCTGAAAAAAGGATTAGAGAAACTTTATTTAACAGATTCTGCCATAGAGTTTAAGCCAATTTACAGCAAGGCTTTAGGATCAGGTTTTAGAATCGGTTTTTTAGGTGTCCTTCATGGAGAGGTTGTTCGGGAGCGGTTAGAGGTGGAATTTAATCAAGAGATTGTTATTACTCCTCCTCAGGTTGAGTTCTTAAAAAAAGAGAATTATTATCTTGAACCTTATATCAAGATTACAATTATTACTCCCCTATCATATATGAATCAAGTAATGAGATTGTGTGAAGCAAGGCGAACAAAATTTCTTTCTATGAATAATAAGAATCAAGTGATGATTGTTTATCAGATGCCGATGTCTGAAATGATTGATAATTTTTTTGACCAATTAAAATCAGTTTCTTCAGGTTATGCGTCTTTGGACTGGGAATTTTTAGAGTATCGTCAGGTTAAAGCTGATAAACTTATTTTGTTGTTAAACAATGATGAGGTTAAAGAGTTTTCCCAAGTAGTTGTTAAGGAAAAAGCTTATTATTATGGTCAGAAATTAGTAAAAAAGATTAAGAAGGTAATTCCTCGTCAGCAGTTTGAGGTTCGGATTCAAGCCAAGTATAAAGGAAAAATTATTGCTTCAGAAAGGATCCCTCCAATGAGAAAAGATGTGACCAGTAAGCTTTACGGCGGTGATAGAACTCGTAAAGATAAATTGTTAAAAAAACAGAAAGAAGGTAAAAAAAGGTTAAAGATGATTGGTAAGGTAGAAATACCAAAAGAGGGATTTATGAAGTTATTTAAAAACAGATAAAAAATTAGTCTTTGTCTGTTTAAAAAGCCCAAAGTTTAAGATTTTCTATCAATATTCAACCAGACAATATGAGGATCTTTTTTCATAAAGGTTAGTTGTCTTTTAGCATACTGAATTTCTTTATTTATCCATTCTTGAATTGCTTGTTCTTTAGAGATTTTTCCTTTTAAATATCTTATTATTTGCTGATAGCCAATAGTTTTCAGTCCTGGGTCAGTTTCCATATATCCTTTTCTAAGAAGAGTTTTTACTTCTTCAATTGCTTTGTTTTTCAACCTCTTCTCTACTCTATTCTTGATGGCCTGTTTTAGATCCTCTTTTCTTTTAAATTTAAGACCAATGAATTCTATATCTAAGTTTTTAATACCTAGTTTTTCAGATAGAATAAATTGTTTTTTTAGTTTGAATTTTATAGACGATTGCTGTTTGTTTTTTAACTCTTGGCTGATTTCAATTTTTCTGATTAGTCTTTGAGGGTTTTTTTTATCGCTTTGATTAAGATGGTTGAATAATTGAGGATTAATGTTTTTAAGTTTTTCTTGTAATTTTTCTAGAGATGTGTTTTTTAATTTTTTTCTTAAATTCCAATCAGGATGAATTTTTTCAGTTTCAACATTATAAAGAAGATGATTAAGATAAAAATAGGTTCCGCCAACTATAATCGGTGTTTTGTTTTCTTTTAAAAGTTTTTTAATGACAAAAAGAGATAATTGTTGGTAATCAAAGGATGAGAAGTACTGTTTTGGATCAACAATATCGTAAAGCCAGATTTTTGTTGATAGCTGATTATTTGTTAGCCAATAATAACCAATATCAAATTTGTTATTGACGGTTTTAGTTAAAACAAAGTTATTTTTTTGGCTGACTTTTAATCTTTGAGTTTGGATTTTTGACTTTCTTGGTATATCTTTACCAGTGATAATATTAAGATCTTTGTATATCTGACGAGAATCAGAGTTTATAAGTTGTCCATTTTCTTTAGAAGAGAGTTTTAGAGCCAGAGAAGTTTTTCCAGTTGCTGTTTGGCCAGTAATAATAATTATTTTCATTTCTGGATTTTTCCAGCTTCAATGATATTTTTGAAAAGATAGATAATATCAATTGGTCCGATGCCTCCAGGAGTTTTTGTATAGAAACTAGCAATATTTTTTATTTCGTTAACATCATAATCCCCTTTTAATTTTCCGTTTTCATTTCTTAACCCAGCATTAATTAAAACAACACCTGGTTTAAGCATTTCTGGATAAATTATTTTTTTACCAACAGCCGTAATAATAACATCTGCTTCTTTAAAAAACTGTTCGGGTTTAGTAGTTTTTGAGTTGACATTAATATAGTTTATTTTAAACTCAGTTAATATTTTACCTATTGGTTTACCGCCGGTTAAACCCCGACCAACAAGAACAACTTTTTTATTTCGGAACATTTCTTTAAATAGAATTACATCGCCAATCATAACCTTTTTTTTAGGAGTGATTTTTCTCTTAACATATCTAACTGGCGGTTTTATTAAAAGATTTCTATTTATTTTGCTTTTGGTGTAATAGATATATTTAAGAAGAGTTAAGACTGCCAGACCAATCGGTGGGTGAAAAAAAGTCCTTTTTTTATGTCCTTCAACTTCTTTTTCTAAAGGGATAAAATTATAAATGGTTCTTGTTTGGAGGTTGATTGGTAATGGTTGTTGAATAACTACGGCAGTTGTTTCTTTCTCAATTGTTTTTTCTTTTAACATTCGGGCAAATTTTTCAAAAGGAGGAATTCTTTTAATATGGACAAACTCAAAATTTATTCCTAAACGTTTAGCTGTTCTTTGCTTATTTCTTACATAAAACAGCTGATCTTCGTTTTTACCAACAAGAAAAACAACTAATTTCATTTTTCTCTTTATTTTTTTGGAGATTTTTTCTTCAATAAAGCGAGCAATTTTTTTTCCAGGAATAACCATTTCATTAATTATATCACACAAAAGTAGCACTAACAACTTTATCATTAGCTTTGCTAAAGCGCATTAGGATAACGCCTTTAGCAATTCGAGACCGTTTGGGAATAGAGTTTACCGGAATTTTTACAACTTGTCCGTAATGACTGGTAATGATTAAGGTTTTGTCTTCAGGTTGAATGAGTTTTACAAAAGCAATTAATCCAGTTCTTTTATCAACCGAGGCTATTTTTACTCCTTTTCCTCCTCGATGCTGACCTTTAAATAATGAGAGGCGGACTTTTTTACCAACACCATTTTCACTAATGACAAATAAATATTTATCAAACTCTTTATCAGAAAAAACATCAGTAGAGGTAATATAATCATTAGAGTCTAATTTTATTCCTTTTACTCCTCTGGCAGCTCGTCCAATTGGCCGAATTTCTTTTTCATTAAAAGTGATTGTTTTCCCTTTTTTAGTCACTAACTTAATATTATGAAAGCCATTAGTTAGCTTTACCCAAAGTAGTTCATCATTCTTCTTAAGGTTGATAGCAATAATTCCATTACTTCGTATATTGGCAAATTTTATAAAGGGTGTTTTTTTTACTAACCCATATTTGGTACTCATAAAAACAAAGCTTTTGGTGTTTATCTGTGATTGATCATAGGTTAGGATTGAGGTAACTTTTTCATCTGGTCTAAGAGATATCAGATTGATAATTGCTTTACCTTTAGAGGTTCTTGATCCTTTTGGAATTTCCCAAACGCGGGTTTTAAAAACGCGTCCTTTATTACTATAGAAGAGTATATAATTATGGGTAAAAGCAGTTGTAATATAATAAATATTATCTGAAGTTTTAATATCCATTCCAGTTACGCCTTTTCCTCCTCTTTTTTGAACACGAAAACTTTCTCTTGGAATCTGTTTGATATAGCCTTCTTTAGTTAAAACAACAATTACTTCTTTGTTTTCTATTAAGTTTTCATCAGTTAATTGTCCAGGTTTTGTTTTGACAATTTTAGTTCGCCTTTTATCAGCATATTTCTTTTTTAAATATAAAAGTTCATCCTTAATAACTTTAAGAATTTTAAAGATATCTTTAAGAAGATTTTTTAAATAATTAATGGTTTCTTTTAACATGGCTAATTCATCTTCAATCTTTGTTCTTTCAAGACCAGTTAGTTTTTTTAACTGCATATCAAGAATTGCTTGAGCTTGAATTTCAGTTAATTTAAATTCGGAGATTAATTTGCTTTTGGCTTCTTTTTCATTTTTTGATTTTTTGATAATATTTATTATTTGATCAATATTATCAAGGGCAATTAAATAGCCATCTAAAATATGGGCTCGAGCTTGGGCTTTTTCTAATTCGTAATGAGAGCGCTTAATAACCATATTTATTCTATGTCGAAGATAATGTTCGAGGATAGATTTTAAAGACAGGGTTTGAGGAATATTATTGACTAAAGCAACCATATTAACTGGATATGAAGTTTGAAGATCAGTGTATTTATATAGGTTGTTTAATATTTTTTTGTATGAGACATCACGTTTTAATTCAATTACAATTCTAATTCCTTTTCTATTAGATTCATCTCTGAGATCGGAGATACCAATAATTTTTTTATTGATTGCCAACTGAGCGATTTTTGCTACTAAATTGGCTTTATTGACTTGAAAAGGAAGTTTCTTGATGACAATTGCTTTTCTTCCTTTACCAATATCTTCATCATCAATATCAGCTCGAATCATTATTTTTCCTTTACCAGTACTGTAGGCTTGTGAAATATCAGTTGCTCCGTAAATAGTTGCTCCTGTTGGGAAATCTGGACCTTTAACAAACTTAATGAGATCTTCTAAAACAACATTGAAGACTAATTTATTGGTTAATTGAGAGGCTTCTTGTTTTTTATCATCGTTATCTTTGACAACAGCTTTATCAATCATGAAAGATAAAGCATCAATGATTTCTCCTAAATTATGAGGAGGGATTCTTGTTGCCATGCCAACAGCAATTCCTTCAGCTCCCATGAGAAGTAAATTCGGTAATTTGGCTGGTAAATATGTTGGTTCTTTTAGGGTGGCATCAAAATTATCAGCAAAAGAAACAGTATTTTTTTCAATATCATAAAGGAGTTCTTCTGATATTTTAGCTAATTTGACTTCAGTATATCGCATTGCTGCTGGAGGATCGCCATCTATTGAACCGAAATTTCCTTGTCCTTTTATTAGCGGATAACGCATAGAAAAGTCCTGGGCCATTCTGACCAGAGCTGAATAAACAGAGGCATCGCCATGAGGATGATATTTACCAAGAACTTCACCAATTACTTTGGCTGATTTTGAAAATCTTGAGCCAGAGGTAAGACTCATTTTATACATCGCATATAAAATACGTCGATGGACTGGTTTAAGACCGTCTCGAACATCAGGCAAGGCTCTGGAGACAATGACAGACATAGCATAATCAAGGTATGCTCGCTTCATTTCATCAATTATTTCTGTTGATTTAATATTGGACATTGGTTTTAAAATTTTTAATTTTAATTT
>CAYTFR010000043.1:0-6062 GCA_964437175.1 uncultured Gammaproteobacteria bacterium
TTCAGACCCAAATTAAAAATAGCCTTGTAAGAAAAGCCTATTCTGATTATAATATCATCATGATAACTCTCATTCATTACGGAGAAATTGGATTAAAAGGAAAAAACCGCTCTTTTTTTGAAAAGCAATTAATGAAAAATATCAAAAAAATAACTAGAGGAAAAGTAAAAAGAACTGACAGCCGATTAATTCTTGAAGGGGGAAATCAAGAAAAACTTAAAAATGTTTTTGGCATTGCTTGGTATGCTTCTGTTTATAGAACAACTTCTAATTTTAAAGATATTCAGGAAAAAACATTAAAAAAACTCAAAGAAAAAGTTAAAAACAAACCTAGCTTTGCTGTTTATGTTAATCGGGCTGATAAAAATTTTCCTCTTAATTCAATGAAAACTGCTGCTTTGCTGGGAGAGAAAATAATAAAAAATTACTCTTTAAAAGTAAATTTATCAAAACCTCAACTGGCAGTTTTTGTTGAAATAACAAAAAAACAAACCTATATTTTTTTTGAAAAAAATAAAGGTCTGGGAGGTCTGCCTGTTAACTCAAGTGGACAAATATTGTCTCTTTTTTCCGGTGGAATTGATTCTTCAGTTTCATCATACTTAATGATGAAACGAGGTTGCCAAATAAACCTAATTCACTTTCATGTTTTTCCAAAAAATAATCAGGTAAAAAAAACAAAAATTACTCAGTTAGTTAAACAACTACAAACCTACCAGCTAAAGATATCACTTTATTTAATTCCTTATTACCCGTTTCAAATTAAAACTATATCTATCCATCCGGGGTATGAACTAGTTGTTTTCCGACGGTTCATGCTGAAAACAGCTGAAAAACTGGCTCTGAAAAACAATTTCCAAGCATTAGTGACTGGCGACAGTTTAGGCCAAGTAGCCTCACAAACTTTAGAAAACATTGTTTCAACTGAAACAGCAGTTAACCTACCTATCTTTCGACCTTTAATCACCTACGATAAGCAAGAAATAATTGATCTGGCTAAAAAAATTCAAACTTACAATCTTTCTATCTCTTCTTACAAAGATTGCTGTTCCATTATTTCCCGAAAACCTAAAACAAGAACCAAACTAAAACTTATCAACCAAATAGAAGAAGAGATTAGTATTGATAAAATTATTGATGAGAGTCTAAAAGAAACTGAGAGATATTAACTTTCCGTAAATTTTTAAAAAGGCAAAGTTAAAGGAATATCTGTTTTTCCTGAGTCTTCCAAATATTGCTTCCAATCAACTTTAATTGATACTTTGCCCATTTCATCCAAATAATAAATTTCTCCCTGCTTAAACCCAAACTCAAACAGTTCTTTTGTCAACATAACATCATCTAGACAGTATTTTTTCAACGCCTTCCAATTGCCTTCTTTGTAATAATCAATTGCTTTTAAACCATGTCCTGTCTTTTTCTTGCCCAAAGTTGCTCCAACAATATCATTTAAAGACAGTCTTCGCCCAATTTTTTCTTTTATTTCTTTTAAAATATCAAGGGTTGGAAACTGAGATAAAGATCCAGGATAATATTTTTGGAGAACTGGAAGATCAAAATGATTGATATTAAAACCAATAATATATGAAGCTTGTTCTAAAAGAGAAAAAAGTTTATTAAGTTCTTTTTCAGTCAAAACTTGAGTTTGGTTGTTCTCATAATTAAAAAGACCAACAACAGACACCCCCAACTGCTCTGGCTCACTATATTCACGAAGACTATGCTTTGTTTCTAAATCAAGAACAATTGGAAACTTGCTCATATTGTTTAATTTGTTTTCTTGGTTTGCTTTTTCACCCTAAATATCTCCATTTCCAAAACTGAATAAGGAGAAAGTTTTTGATTTTTTTTAAATCGCAATCTATTTAATTGCTTTTGATATCGCTGATAAAGTTCGTCAAGAAAATCAAAAAAAATTTTTTTATCATTAGGTTTAAGCTGTTGATAGTTTCTTTGAAAAAACTCTTCAAGTTTTCCTAAATTCCATAAAGTCCTTATAAACTGCTTGTTCTGAAAATTGATTTTCCAAATATCCCCATGAATTGGTTTTATTTTAAATTCCATCATCCTTACTTCCTGCCACATCTGAGTTAAGGTCGGCTCTTTTTCTAAAATATTCTTTTGGAAAGATAGTAAAGATTCAAAAACATCTTCTTTTACTTTAAGTTGAGATGGATTTTTGTTATCTCTTTTAGATTTTTTACTGGTCATAGGTTATAATTCTATACTAGTAGTTTCTTAAATTATAAAATGTTAAAACAAAAACTGCAACAGGAACAAATTAAAGCTCTAAAAACAAAAGATACTAAAAAACTCAATATTTTACGTTATCTATTGTCAGTCATTAAAAACAAAGAAATTGATCAAAAAGGAGCTTTATCTGATGAAGAAATTATTAATATTATTCGCAAGCAAGTCAAAGAGTTAAAAGAAGCTATTTCCAGCTCTAAAAAAGCCCATCGCCAAGATCTTTTAAAAGAAAATCAAAAGCAACTAGAGATTATCCAATCATATCTTCCGGCTGAACTATCTGATCAAGAATTAAAAGAAGAAATTGAAAAAATAATCAATCAAAATCAGGAATTATCTACTCAAAATCCTAAAGCATTGATAGGAATCTGTGTTAAATTGCTTAAATCTAAAGCCTCCCCTTCTAGAATTGTTCAGGTTCTCCAATCAATAGAGAATCAAACAACTGATTAATCTTAATCTCTGCTATACTTTTACTATGAGCCTTATAAAAAAAATCTTTATTGGCCTTTTGTTTTTATTTTTATTATTCTCTTTAATTAAAAACGTGACCCACTACTTTAAAAAATTGGATTTTTATCAAAGCTATAAAAACCAATACCATCAGGAAAAGAAAAAACAAATTACTCTTAAAACTAAGATTTTAAAATACAAAGACCCTAATCATCTGGAAAAAACAATTAGAGATGAATTGAATTTATTAAAATCTAATGAAACAGCGATTATTCTTCCTCCTTTTTCTCCTTCTCCTAAAAAAATCACCCCAACTCCTCTACCAAACTGGCAACAATGGTGGAAATTGTTGACCAAGGACAAGATTGACAGATAGGTTTAAGTTTAATATAATTGGATTGAATCTTCTCTAATTAAAATTAGGTAATTCATCCACCAATTAAAGTTGATGGGTCTTGACCAACGAGGATTAAATTTACGGGGTAGTGTACGGTAGCACAGGAGGCTCATAATCTCCTAGATCGGGTTCAATTCCCGGCCCCGTAACCAAAAGGCTTGTTTGTTTAAAGTTTTGGATTTAAGATTTTCAGATTTAAAAACTAAATGGCTAATTTTCTACTTTCTATTATCATCCCTGTTTATAATGAGGAAAACAACATTGATCCTCTTCTTAATCGTTTACTGCCAATAATAAAAAATTATCATTATGAGATTGTTTTTGTTGACGATGGATCAATAGACAAAACCGCTCATAAGATAAAATCACTGACTAACAAAAACAGCCAAATAAAATTAATCTCTTTCCTTCGAAATTATGGCCATCAAATGGCGATTACCTGCGGATATAAATTAGTCAAAGGAGATTGTGTGATTACTCTTGACGCTGATCTTCAGGATCCGCCAGAAATTATTCCCGCCATGATCTCTAAATGGCAAAAAGGATACAAGGTTGTTTATGGTCAGCGTAATGATAGACAAACAGATAGCCTCTTTAAAAAAATAACCGCCACTTTATTTTATAAATTTGTCAACTTCCTATCTGATATTCCAATTCCTGAACAGGTCGGTGATTTCCGGCTCATGGATAAAAAAGTAATTAAATTTCTTAATAATTTACCCGAACAATCACGCTTTTTAAGAGGTTTAACTGCCTGGCCAGGATATTCAACTGCTTTTATAAAATTCAAGCGAGATAAAAGATATTCTGGAAAAACCCATTATTCTTTATCAAAAATGGTTAATTTTGCCTTAGAAGGAATTACTTCTTTTTCAATTAAGCCTCTCCGATTAGCTAGTTATCTTGGTTTTATCAGCGCCACTATTGGATTTTCAGGAATTATTTACGCTCTTTTCGGCCGAATTTTTCTTCCTCAATACTGGGTTACTGGCTGGACAACTTTATTTGTTGGTATTATGTTTCTAGGTGGTGTCCAATTAATTACCATTGGAATCATTGGTGAATATATTGGTAAAATATATAAAGAAGTTCAAAGAAGGCCACAGTATATGATAAAAGAAAAAGTAAATATTTAAATCTTAAGTTATATGAAATTCATAGGTTTTATCCTCATCAGTATCGGTCTGGCTCTTTTTTTATTCGTTGGCTACAATTTTTTAAAGGAAAAAAACAAAATCCTCTCCCCTCTTCCTGAAGAAAAAGGAGTTAAAGTCATTTTTGTTACCCCTAGTCAATAATCTTCTTTAATAAGGTCTTTGTTACTTAAAGCTGGTTAATATGAAGAAGTCCTTAATTATCCTGGGATATTAAACTTTAATAAATTCCCTAGTCCTCCTAAAAAAAGAACATCTAAGAGTCGAATAATTAAGTAAGCGCTAATAAACAAAAAAAAGCCCAATAAAGCAAACTTTAATGTTCCCTGGGCTTTCTTGACTTTTTCTGGATTGCCAAAAGAAGTTAGATACTCAAAAGATCCAACAATAAACATAATGAAAAGAACAAGCATGACAATGGCTGAAGAAATAAAAATAAGGTTTCCAAAAACAAATTCCAAACACTTTAGTGTTGGAACACCATTAACCATACAATCAGGACCCCAATCCTGTATCTGAGCTTGGACATAAAAATGAGGCAGATTAAACATAATTCAGCTAGTAATTTAAAGAAGAATGTTTTAGTCAACTAAACTTGGAATCGTCAACTTACAAGCAACACCAAAACATATTTTTTCTTTAAAGACCTGTTCTTCCAATGTCCATATAACAGCTATAACAGCTATAATCAAAATTACTCCAATGACCGCTGCCTGAATTTTCTCTCTGGCTTTTGTAACATTTTCCTTATCTCCTCCTGAAGTTATCCAAGCAAATGCTCCCAATAAAAGATAAAGTAAAGCAGCTAAACCAGAAACAATGAAAAAGAATCTAATGAGAAAGGTTAAAATTGACCCTAAAGTAGGAATTTTAAATCCAATATCTGCTTGAAGATCGCTTCCTTGGGCATATATGTAAAAATGAAGCAATTTGACGTTTATAAAATCAACTAACTTGGATATAATATTCATATTAATTATAATATAAAGCAATTGATTTCCTTTGTCAAGAGGAAATACCCCCCCCACAAATGAATATTATTCCGGCTCTTTTAACTGATAATCAAAAAAGTCTTTTATCACAAATAAAAAAACTTTCTTCTTACTTTAAATATTTTCAGATTGACATTGCTGACGGTTTGTTTGTTCCTAATAAAACATTAGGTATTGAAAACATTCTTACAGCGATAAAAGAAGAGGATAGTTGTTTATTAAAAGATTTTTCTTTTGATTTCCATTTAATGGTTAAAGACTGGCCAAAGGAGATTAAAAAATTGAATAAGCTAAAAAAAATTATTAATATAAAAAATATTTTAGTCCATTACTCGGTTTGGTTAACTGTTCAATCTCCACTCTCTAATAGCTTTGATTTTCCTTTAGGGATTGTTCTTAACCCTCAAGACTCAGTTGATCAACTAATAAAAAAAGTTGATTTACAAAGCATCTCAACAATTCAGATTATGTCAGTTAATCCAGGATTTCAAGGATCTGCTTTCATCAAAGAAACGGTTAAAAAAATTGGCCAATTAAGAAAACTAAATTATAAAAAACCGATTCTACTTGACGGTGGCATAAACAAAAAAACTTTACCTTTTATCCTCTTGCAAAAACATAGGCCTGATGTTTTATGCATCGGCAGTTTTTTAACCAAAGCCAAAGATTTAGATCAAAGAATTAGCTGGTTAAAAAAGCAGGGAGAAAATATGTTTTAGCGGAATTTATTCCGCGTTCTTTTTGGCGCAGACTGAAGTCTACTACTACTTTATTTATAAACTAAAGTCTTGCTACTATATGTTCTCTCCTACTACT
>CAYTFR010000044.1:0-6050 GCA_964437175.1 uncultured Gammaproteobacteria bacterium
CTGTGTCACTTTGGATAAATTACAAGGATAACGCACCAGGGCGTAAAGCATAAAACAAAAATTGCTTGATGGCAAAACGGGATGGGTTTGACTTTAGTTGATATTCAAGATGAAGATTATTATTTAACAATATCAAAACCTTCATGTATTTCTTTTACTTCTTCGAAAAAAACCTCAATGTCTTTAACATAAGAAACAGGAGGACCTTCTTTTACTTTTTCTAAAATTTCATTTACTTTTTTATCTTCACCTTGAAAAACAGCTTCGACTCCGCTGTTTTTTCCAAAGATATCAGGTTTGGAATGCTCGTTTTTTACCCAGCCACTAAGACCGATAATTTTGGCCTGGATTTTTGTCCAAGCTCTAAAACCAACACCAATAACATCTCCTTTTATGTAGACATGAGCTTGTTTTAACATTAATGATATTTTATCAGGATTAAACCTTTATAACAATTAATCTTTACAGCAATTTTTAATATTAATAATCTAAATTAATCATCGGATCAATATGTTTAGCTTGTTTAAAATATTGGTTGGTTTGGTTTTTGTTTCCTTCTTGTTGATAAAGAAGAGAGAGGTTATATAAGACATCGCGAGCCTTAGGATTTTGTTTTAACAACTTTTTTAAATAGATTATTTTTTGTTTTCTTTCATTTTCTTGAGCAAAAACATCTTTTTTAAAAGGTTGGTTGTATTGTTTGGAAAGCTTAGCTAGTTCAGTTTTAAACTCAGGTAGGTTTTTGATGTCTTTTAAAAAATGAATTGTTGCTGTTGGGTTGTGGTTTATCATCTGGAAATAAAGAGGGGAGATTGTTTGAGAGGAAAAAACATTTAAAACAACAAAAAGAGTTAAAACAACCAGAGCAGATAATAATACAACCTGTTTCATAGATAAATTATAACATGACAAAAGATGAAGGACATAAGATTTTAACCATACAGCCAGAGAATTATTATATAATCGAAATATGGATGTTTTAACGACCCAGATTATTATTGATCGTCTAGTAACTTTTGTATTAGCTTTAATTGCTGCTTTTCTTGCTGGAGGGTTAACTTTTTTATTTGTCTACCTAGTTATTATCTATTCTCGATTGAAAAAAAGAGAAAAAATTTCTTTAGAGATGGTGACTTTAGAAGTAAAGGTTTCAAAAGACAATGAGATAAAAATAGATGCAGCTGATCAAATGTTTGCTTCATTTTCATCTTTTAAAAAAAGCGGTTGGTTTTCGTTTTTAGATATTAATGATGTTATTTCTTTTGAGATTATAGCTAAAAAAGCAGATATTAGGTTTTATTTTTCTGCTCCCTCACGAATTATTGATGTTGTTGAAAAAACTATTTACAGTTATTATCCTTCAGCAGATATTAAAAGGGTTGATGAACCAAATGTTTTTTCTGAAAAAGGAAAAGTCTCTTTTGCCTCTTTGGTTCAAAAAGATTATCCGTATATGCCTTTAAAAACCTACAAAGATCTTCCAACAGATTCCCTATCAGCTGTTACATCGTCTCTTTCCAAGATGAATGAGGGTGAAGGAGCCATTATCCAGATTTTAATTAGGCCGACGGGAACAAAATGGAGTAAATTAGGCAAGTCATATATTTCATCAGTCAAAAAGAAGGAAGCTGATCCAGAAAAAGCAACCTTTAAAACCGAACCCAAAACTTTAGAGAGGATTGATGACAAATGTTCAAAGTCAAGTTATGAAACAGCGATTCGTTTTGTTGTCTCAGCTAAAACAAAAGAAAGAGCGGATATTCATATGAAAAACATTAAGACAGCTTTTTCCCAGTTTAACTCTGATCTGAATAGCTTGAAAAGCGCTCGGATTCTGTTTAAAGGAGGTTTTATGGTCAATTTTATTTATAAATTTTTTCCTGTTTTTGAGTTTCCATTTAGCAAATCAATTTCTATTCTTTCTTCAGATGAGTTAGCAACAATGTTCCATTTTCCAAACAAAACAGTTGAGACGCCTTACATCCAATGGTTAAAAGCTAAATCAGCCCCTGTTCCGGCAGAGGTGTCTCGAGATAAAGGAACCTTTATTGGTTTTGGTTATTATCGAGGCGTAAGAAGACCAGTTTATGTTGGTTTTGAAGACAGACGAAGGCACTCATATATTATTGGAAAGACTGGTGTTGGAAAATCAGAGTTGCTCCATGAGATGGCGATTCAGGATATTAGAGCTGGACATGGGGTTTGTATCATTGATCCCCATGGGGATTTGGTTGAAGGAATTTTACCCCACATTCCTCCGGAAAGGGCAGAAGATGTCATATATTTTGAACCTTCAGATACAGAGAGGCCAATGGGATTAAATCTGCTTGAAGCCAATAGTGAAGAAGAGAAGCATTTTATTAGCACTTCAATAATAAACTTGATGTATAAAATATATGATCCTCAACGAACAGGAATAATTGGCCCTCGATTTGAGCATGCAGTAAGAAATGCAATGTTAACTGTTATGTCAGATAAAGGAACAACTTTTATTGAATTGGTTAGAGTTTTGTCTGATCCAAAATATGTTAAAGAGATTTTACCAAAAGTAAAGGATCCAATTGTCAGGCGTTACTGGACAGATCAGATAGCCCAAACATCAGATTTTCATAAGTCAGAAGTATTGGATTACATTGTTTCAAAATTCGGTCGATTTGTGACTAACAAAACCATGCGGAATATTATTGGTCAGTCAAAATCAGCCTTTGATTTTCGTGAAGTTATGGATGAGGGAAAAATATTATTGATAAATCTTTCAAAAGGAAAACTGGGTGAAGAAAACTCTAATTTTTTAGGTTTAGTGCTAATTCCTAAAATATTAGTCGCGGCTATGAGTAGGCAGGAGATTCCAGAGGAAAAAAGAAGAGACTTTTTTTTGTATGTTGATGAGTTTCAGAACTTTGCCACACCTGATTTTGCAACCATTCTTTCAGAAGCGCGAAAATACCGTCTAAATTTAACTGTTGCCAATCAGTTTATTGGTCAGATGGAAGAAGAAGTGAAGAATGCTGTTTTTGGTAATGTAGGAACAATTGTTTGTTTTCGAATTGGAGTGACTGATGCTTCTTATGTTCAAAGAGAGTATCAGCCAGTATTTACAGAAAGCGATTTAATTAATATAGACAGGTTTCATGCTTATATGAAAACGACTGTTCAAGGAGAGCCAGTTCCTCCATTTTCTGTTGATTTGACAAAAGACATGAAAAAACTAAAGGCTCAAGCCAATGAAAAGATTGCTAAAGCAATAACTCAACTTTCTCGATTAAAATATGGTCGGCCTAAAGAATTAATTGAAGCAGAGGTTTCTCAAAGGGCAAGATTGTAAAGGATTTAAATTTTATGTTAAAAACTTATACAACTCATTTGCTAGAAAAAAAACACCTGGTCGGTGATATTTTTTTATTTAATTTTATTTTAGATAATAGCAATGAGATAAGTTTTCTTCCTGGACAGTATTTAATCCTTCTTGTTCCCCAAAAAAACAATCAAGAGGTTAAAAGGCTTTATTCTATTGCTAGTTCGCCAATTAATAAAAACAATTTTGAATTAATTATAAAATGTGTTCCTGGTGGTATTGGTTCAGAGTATTTGAAAAAAATAAAACCAGGGGATAAGGTTGATTTTCAGGGACCGGCTGGGATGTTTACCTTAAAAGAAAATAGGAATAATAAGATTTTTTTAGCGACAGGAACAGGAATTGCTCCGATTAGATCAATGATCTATCAGATTAAAAGTAAAAAACTCCAAGTTAAATCTTATCTGTTTTGGGGATTAAGACATTACAAAGATATTTATTTGTTTGATGAGTTTAAAGATCTGGCTGAAAAAGAACCAAACTTTCAGTTTTGGATTTGTTTGTCAAGAGAAAAGAGGATGAAGAATATTCCTAAAGAAATAAGAGAACATTTTATTTTAGGGAGAGCTAATATTGGTTTTGATAATTTTTTAAAGAAAAAGACAAAAGAGGGTTTGAAGTTAAACAAAACTGATTTTTATATTTGTGGATCGCGTTTAGTAGTGGGTTTTTTAAAAAACCATCTTTATAGTCAAGGGATTGCCAAAGAGAATTTGTTCTTTGAAAAATTCTAATCTTGTTTATTTGTTCACACCGGGTGTGAACATCTACTCACACATTGGGATAATGTTGCTTTTTTATTCTTTTCTTTCAAAATATTCTTTTAATATCTCTTTGGCTACAGGAGCGGCAATATCAGATCCTTGACCACCTTCTTCAACAACAACAGTTAGAAGGATTTCTGGGTTTTCAGCTGGAGCAAAAACAGTAAACAAAGCATGGGGGAGGCTGGATTTAGCGTGGGATTGAGCGGTTCCTGTTTTACAGCCAACCTGAAGGGGAGTGTTTTTGGCAGTTTTTTGCTGATTAGAAGCCTCGGTGTTGATAGAAAAATTAAAAAAAGGCCAACCGGTTCCACCTGGTTGACAGGCCTCAATCATTCCTTGTTTAATTAAAGCTAAGTAATCTTTGTTAATCGGTAGTTTTTGACAATTAGCAGATTTTTCTTGTTTTAATAATTTTGGTTGGCAGAGATAGCCGTTATTGGCAAAAACAGCTGTTGCTTGGGTGAGTTGAAGAGGGGTGGTTAAAAGATAGCCTTGTCCAATCGCCAGGTTATAAGTATCGCCTAAATACCAACGTTCTTTTAATGTCTCTTTTTTCCAAAAAGGAGATGGAAGAAGTCCTTCATTTTCTTTTAAGCCGATTTTTGTTTTTTTGCCAAAGCCAAATTTCAAAGCCCATTTTTTAATTAGTTTTGGACCCAAAAGAGCTCCTGTTTTATAGAAAAAAATATCATTTGATCTTCTGATTGCTTTTATTAAATCGACCTCTCCTTCAGTTCTTCCATATTCTAAAAAATACCAATTGCCAAAGGTACGAGAGCCAGCTTTAATTGTTCCAGTGTCTTCAAAAAGGGTTTTTTTTGTAATCTTTTCTTCTTCAAGGGCGGATAAGGCAATAAAAGGTTTAAAGGTTGATCCTGGGGGATAAACCCCTCTAGTGACACGATTAAAAAGTGGTTGGGTTGGATCATTAAGATAAGTTTGGATAGCTGTTGTCTCTTCGTTTTCAAAAGATTGAGGATTAAACGATGGAGTTGAGACGAGAGTTAAAACCTCACCTGTTTTTGGGTTTAAAGCAAGAATAGCTGTTTTTTTATTTTTAGTTGTTTCGGATGTGGTGATTATTTGATAAGCTTTTTTTTGTAACTGCCAATCTAAGGCGAGACGAATTGATTGGCCGTTTTTTGGAGGAAGATAAGATAAGGTTTTTTTGTATTTTCCTTGGGAATTAACTTCAATTAGTTTTTTGCCATGATGACCTCGTAAGCGACAATCAAACAATTTCTCAACCCCGATTTTCCCTATTTTGTCTCCAAGTTTTAATTTATTTTGACAATTATCATTTTTCAGATCATCTTTATTTGCTTTTTGTCTATAGCCAATAATATGAGCAATAGAAAAATCATTATTATAATTTCGAGGTGATTCTATTCGGTCATCAAGAGTATTAAGTTGGGGGGGGTTATTTTTCACAATGACATATCCTTTTCTATCGAGAATAGCTCCTCTTTTGGGTTCAACAATAAGCTCTTTGATTCGATTTTCTTCGGATAATCGTTGATAATAATTTCCTTTAACAATGGTTAATTGAAATAAACGGAGAAGTAAAAAAATAAAAGCAAGAATTAATCCTCCAGTAAAAATATAGAACAGGAAATAAGGATTATTAGTGGAACGGTTAAAGTTAAGACGCTTTTTAATATGGTTTTTGAAAAAAGGGATTTTGTTCACGGTTTTATTATACAAAACTAAGAAAGAGGCGCGGACTAAAGTCCGCTAAAACAGGGGGGGAAGTAGCAGACTGCAGTTTAGAAATAACGTAGTAGCAGACTTTAGTCTGCGCCAAAAGTAGCGCGGAATAAATTCTGCTAAAACAGGGGGTCAATGTACTAACAGACTTCAGTTTAGAAATAACGTACGAACAGACTTTTTGTCCAAATAGCAACTTAATTTTTAATTAAACTGGGTTT
>CAYTFR010000045.1:0-5903 GCA_964437175.1 uncultured Gammaproteobacteria bacterium
GAATCTTCTAGTTTCCTTTTTGGCTTCCAATCTAAAACTAAGTCTGCTTTTTTAATTGAAGCAATCATTTTGGCATATTCACCTTGACGCGGTTTAGCTGTTTGACGATTGATTTTTTTGCCACTAATTTCCTCAACTTTTTTTACTATTTCTAAAACTGAATTACCGCGACCTGTTCCTAAATTTATAATCTCACTTTTACCGCCTTTTAATAAATACTCAACCGCTTTTAAATGAGCCAGATTAAGATCAACAACATTAATATAATCCCGAATAGGAGTTTTATCATCGGTCTTAACTGTTGGACAAGTAAGATGAAAAGGCTCGATTCCTAAAACTCCCCGAACTGCATTCTGAACCAATAAACTAGAGGGCTTTTTAGAATCGCCAATTAACCCATCATCGCTTGCTCCACAAACATTAAAATAACGCAAGATAACATAATTAAAATCTTTAAGCTTCCCGTACCAGCTAATTATCTCCTCAACCATTTTTTTAGAGACACCATATGGACTTGATGGATCAAGAGGATGTTTTTCATCAATAGGAAAATACTGGCCTTCTCCATAAACAGCGCAAGTTGAAGAAAAAATTATTTTCTTTACTTGAAATTTTTCCATGGTTTTTAACAGATTTAACGAACCATAAACATTGTTTTCAAAATATTTTGCCGGATCTTTCATTGACTCATCAACCAAACAAGAAGCAGCATAATGAACAACGATATCAAAATCAAACTTTTTAATATCAGGAGCAAAACCTTTTCTTAAATCAACCTGATAAAATCGAAATTTATCTTTGCCAAATTTTTTTTGTAATAATTCTAATGGTTGTTTGTATCCTGTTGAAAAATTATCAATACCTACTACCTCATATCCTTTTTGGAGAAATAAATAAGCAGACACTGAACCAATATAACCACCAACACCAGTAATTAATATTCTTGCTTTATCTGACATGAAATTAAGTTTACCTAACTATCACTCTAAAAACAAGAACTAGATAATCTCTATTACCTTAATAGGTATAAAATTATATATAATAAAATTTGTGGCTGTTTTTCTAAATCTTTTTCTTATAATTTTCTCTTAATATCCCAAGGTTCAGGTACAAACTAACACCGGGGGTTACTTTTGTATGATTCTTAACATTTTACTTTTAACTGGAACAATTATTGGGGCAGGAATGTTTTCTCTGCCTTTTGTCTTTCAAAAACTCAACTGGACTTTCCCTTGGCTTTTATTTTTTTTGACTCTTGTTTCTATCTATCTCTCTTATATCTATATAAAAATAATTAAAAACACTCAAACAAAACATCAGCTTCCAGGATATATCAAGATAATTCTTGGAAAAAACTGGGGAAGAATAACCTCGTTTTTACTCTTATTCTCAACAGGAGGAGCTCTTTTAGCTTACTTAATACTTGGAGGAAAACTTTTAGGCAATGTGTTTTTGTTTTATCTCTTAGTCAGCTTACCTTATCTTTTAAAACCAAAAGTCTTGGAAAAATGGTCAGATGTTTTAACAACCGTTTTGGTTATCGGCCTAATATTTCTAATTATAAAAAACAATCAAAATATAAAAACAAACTTATTTTATCCCAACTTAACCTCTTTTGTTGAAGGCTATGGAGTGATTTTATTTTCACTAACCGGATTTTCAATTATTCCTGAACTAAAATTAAAAAATAAAACTATTTATCAATCAATTATTTTTTCTTATACTTTAATATTTTTCTTATATCTTCTTTTTTCTATTTTTGTCTCTCCATTAAAATCAATCTTTTTTTATCTAATTGGTCTCCTAGCAATCATCAGTTCATATCTTCCTCTTTCAATAGTTTTTGAAGATATCTTAACCAAAGATATTCAGTTTTCTCCAATCATCTCAAAAATAACGACTTTAACATTACCAATAATTCTATATTTTATTGGTCTTGATAATTTTCTTTCAATTATCTCATTGACCGGAGGAATATTTATTGGTTCTTTGGCTATCTTAATACTTTTAGCTTATATCAAGATCAAAAAAAGACGATCCTTTATTGAAAACATTTTATTAATTACTTCTTTAGCCACTTTTCTTGGAGGAATAATTGGAAAAATAATAAGTTAAGGATATTGATTTGTTGTTATTTTTGATTTTTCTTACTGATAAAAACCATCAACTCACCTAAAAATCCAGTCATAATAATCTGAATACCAACAACCATAAGTAGAATTGCCAACCATAAAATTGGACGGCGATATAAAACCATATTAAAAAATATCCGTTCAATACTTAAATATAAGCCAATTAAAAAACCAGTTATAAAAACTAAACCACCATAAAGACCAAAGAAATGAAGCGGTTTTTCAGAAAACTTGTATAAAAAATATGCAGTTAAAGTATCAATTAATCCAATAAATAATTTTGTTTTTCCAAATTTCGTTTTACCATGTTTTCTCGATCTGTTATTAACTGGAATTTCAGTCACCTTGAAACCTTTATAAAAAATTGCTAAAGGTAAAAATCGAAAATTGTTTCCATACAAAACTATTTTTGATAAAACTTCTTTCCGCATTGCTTTAAACCCGCAGTTAATATCCGTAAACGGTGATTTCATAAACAATCTTGTAAATAAGTTACCAAATTTAGAATAATATTTTACTAAGAAATTTTCTTGTCTTAGTTCTCTTTTTCCATTAATAAAATCATATCCCTGATTAATTTTTTCAAGAAAAAATTGTATGTCTTTTGGATCATCTTGTAGATCTCCATCCATAAAAACAACAATATCTCCATTAACCTCAGTCATCCCTTTGGCTAATGCTTGACCTTTACCTTTTCTTTTTCGATGATAAAAAACCTTTACCTCTTGATTTTCTTGACCTAATTTAAGAGCTGTTTTCTCACTTCCATCAGTAGAACCATCATTGATAAAAATAATTTCGTATCTTAATCTTAATTTTTTCAGCTCGGTTTTAAGCTCTTTATATAAAATATCTAAGTTGTCTTTCTCATTATAAAAAGGAATGATTATTGAAACTAACATAATTTAAATTAAAATTAACTCTTCCATCCGCTATCTATTTATTTTTTTATAAACCTCTATATCTTTTTTTCTAAAAACCAATAGATAGTTTTTATCCTTTATCAAAGTATTATAAAACTGCCTTGACAAACTATCTTTACTATTTATTTCCCACTTGGCAATAATTATATAATCGGCTTTATTATATTTACCATCCTTTTTTATTATATCATTTTCTGTTAAACCAACCTTTTTATATGCCGGATCAAAAAGAAAATTGTAATAATACCTTCTGGCTGTAAAAAAAGGCCCTAATTGAGGAGTTGAAGAAACTTTCAACTGATCATTGGATAGTTTTTTTTGCCATTGTTTTATTATTTTTAATTTTAATGGTTCTATTTTGAATGATTGATTAAATAAAGGCCCTAATTTATATCCAAAATATAAATTAAAAGAGACAACAACAATTAATAATAAAACTTGAAAATCGTTTTTAAATCTGTATTTAGCCAATCTTTTTAAAAGATTATTATAACCATAAATAGCTGATATAAAAATAAATGGCAGTATCACTGACGAATAGTGAAAATATAAATTAATCATGTTTCTGTTTGATGACAACATATTAACTAAAAATTCTGGTAAGGCAATAAACAGTAAAGTAGGGGAGAGAAGTGAGAAAAAAGCCATTGGTCTTAACAATTTAATAAAATAATCAAAATTATCTTTTGTTAATAATCTTTTTATGTTTTCTCCTATATTGATAGTGTAATATTTTAAAGCAAAATGACCTCCTTGTCGGAAAAAAGGAATGATAAGAAAAACCGTTGATAAAAAGAAAACAAGACTAATAACAGTTATTAAAAAACCAATCTTTTTCTGTTTTTTTATAATTAAAAAATATAACCCAAAAAATAAAATTGTTAAAGCAACATTTTCTTTTGTTAAGAGTGCTAGAAATAAAAACAATATTCCAGTCAAGAGTTGTTTATTATCCTTATTTTTCTTTATTAAAAAATAAAATCCAAATAAAAGAAAAGGAATAGAAAGAGCCACCCCATGAACATCAAATAGATTTATTCTATGTAATGGGTAATAAGTTAAATATAAAAAACTAAAAATAATTGAAACAAGTTTTTTTCCCAAGATTTCTTTGGCAATAAGATAAACAGCTATTGCCCCTAATCCTAAAAATATAGATTGACCAATAAGCAATATTTCTGGCCCTTTAAAAAACCAGTAAAAAGGAGCAAAAAATGCTAAGATCGGATCAAAATGGAAAAAAAAACGCTTCGTATTAATAAAAAGTTGGGGATTGGTCATTTCTAAAAAACGCCCTTTTGAAGTATTGTAAACAACTTGATTCATAATTCCTAAATCATAGTAATAAGAATTAAAACTTAAATAACGAATAATGGAAAGATAAGAAAAAACTAATATGTAAATAAGAATAAAAAAACTGAGGATAACTAGGTATTTGTGTTTTAATATAGATTTAATCATTTTGGATTTATTTATTCCCTGAATGATATTTTTCATGGATTTCTTTTAATCTTGGGTTAGTAACATGAGTGTAAATCTGAGTAGTAGAGATGTTTTTATGACCCAGCATCTCTTGAACTGATCTTATATCTGCTCCATGAGATAATAAATCAGTCGCAAAACTGTGTCTTAAAACATGGGGACCAATTCGAAAAAGAATACCAGCTTTTTTACGATATTTGTTAATTAATCGTTCTATTGATCTGGCTGATAATCGATAATTTTCATCAGTCAACCCTTGTTTTGATCTAGGGCCAGAATAACGAATAAACAAAGGCCGAAAAGAATCATCTCTTTCTTCTAAATATTTTGAGATCCAATCTTTTGCTGAATTTGATAAAAAGACCACTCTGGCTTTGCCTCCTTTACCAATTACCCCAAATTCTCCTTTTTCTAAATTTAGTTGATCACGGTTTAAAGCCACTAATTCTGAAACTCGAAGACCAGTTGAAAAAAGGGTTTCTAAAATCGTTCGATCTCTTATCCCCATAAGATCTTTTGTCTCAACGACTTTAAATAATTTTTCAAGCTCTTCTGGAAGCAAAAACTTTATGTTTCTATCACGGCTTTTCCCTAACTCAATCATTTCAGGAGCCATGACTTTATATTTGTTTTTAATTAGATATCGAAAAAATGACCGTAAAGCAACTAAAAAATAATTTTGGGTCTGTTTTTTTAAATTGCCTTTATGAGGATTTCTATACTGATTCGAAAGATAAAGCCGAAACTGGCGGATTGTTTTTTCATCAATCTTTTCGACATTAATATCCTTTTTTTCATCACCTTGAAGTTTATAAAGCCAGTCTTTAAAGAAATTCAGATAATAACTATACATCTTAACTGTCTTGAGTGAAAGATTTCTGTCTAACTCACTGTATTCTAAAAACTGTAAAATAGCTTCTTTTATATTCATATAATTAGTTCATAGTTTAATTTTAATCTATCTTTAGATTACATTAAACGACACTTGATGTAAAGAGTATACGACACCTCGCATTTGCGAACTAAATAATCCCACAAAATGTGATTACTCAAAAAATTAATGTTTACAAAGTTCACCAACAAAGCTACGGATAAAAAAATCATTGTCAAAAGTGGCCAACAGGCTTCAACGACGGAAAAAGGACTCTAGAAAGTGACAGATTTAGATGTGGTGGTGACAGAAAAAGAAAGAAAAGTCAAGCCCCAATTGAGTAAAAAAAATAACACCTATAAAATTCTTTTATCTGCTTACAAACAATCAATGACCATAGCTGGTTAATCCCGACTAGAAACATCAGAAAACTATTTATACTGGTGCCGGAGAGAGGACTCGAACCTCCACAGGTTACCCCATACGGTCCTAAAC
>CAYTFR010000046.1:0-2075 GCA_964437175.1 uncultured Gammaproteobacteria bacterium
TTCGTAAACAGCTGATTTAACAAATCCCGCCTCCTCTATATTCAAAGATAAGAACCTAAAAATGTTAAAATTATCTGTTGGATAAAAATAAATCCAATTAAAATCAATAAAAGGACTACTCCCCAGATCCAATTAAGCTTAAAAAGATTAATAATTTGATTAATCTTTTCTTCAACTTCTTCATAAAACTGATTATTAAAAAGAGGTGCCATTCTTATATTTTATAATTTTTTTACTAAAATCATCTGGATGAAACCAAAGTTGGGTACTGGTAATAATTTCTGTCGTTCTATGACGGTTAATAAAACAAAGTTGAGTTCTCTTAAGAATTGTTTCAATCCAATTAGTTATCAGGTTTTGATTATTTTTTTGAATCTTAAACGCTGGCTTTGATTTTTGAGCTTTTAGTTTTTTATTTTTTCTTCCATTTGGAAAAAATTTATATACCCATTGATTAGCTTTTATAAATTTTTCATAAGTCTGGTTTTTATCTATAATTGGCTTTAACTGCAATACTTCCCGAGCTACATATTGAGATTTTTTTAGATTAGGAATTTTAAGGTTTTTTTCATCAAAAAATAAATTTAAACAAACTTTATCTTTGGCTCTTTTTACTTTTCTTCTACGCTTTAATTTAAAAATAATTGCTAAGATTAGTGAAATAAACCGTCCTGTCCATAATCTTTTCTCTCCTGTAATAATAAAAAGATCAATATCATCACTCAACTTAGCATTATTCATCGCTAGAGTTCCTGAAAAACCAATAAACTTAATCTGAGGAAAAAAGCTTAATAACTTAAGATACAAACTAATTTTTTCCTTTTTTCTTTTAGAAAGATCTTGTCTTAAAGCTCTTTTTTTAAAAAAATTACTATACTGGGGTAGAGTATAATAAACAACCTGAGATGATAAACTAGAGGCTAAAAGGTTGTTTTTTTTAACTAAAAACATGAGTTTTTCTTTTAATCTTTTTTTTGTTGTTATTTGAGGTAAAAAAGTATATATCTCATCAATAGAAGGAGGATAAGAAAAAAAAGCAAAGTATTTAATTGTTTTCAAAATAGCTTTTTCCATAAATCTAAAACAAATTCTAGAGGTTTATAGCTACAATTTATTAATACTATAATATAATATTCTATGCCTAAATATAATCATATAGCTATTGGAGGGACATTTGATCATTTTCATATAGGTCATCAGAACCTTATAAAAACTGCTTTCCAATTAGGAAAAAAAGTTTCTATCGGAATAACAACAGAAAAATTTACTCAAAAAAAAGCTTTTCCTTTAGCCATAGAATCATATAATAGCCGATTAAATCAAGTAAAAAATCATCTCAAAAAGAAAAATTGGCTTGAAAAAGCTAATCTTACTCCTCTTTTTGATATCTATGGACCTACTTTATCAGATAAATCTATTGAGGCTCTTGTTGTTACTAAAGATACTTTTCCCAACGCAAAAAAAATCAATCTAAAACGGAAAAAGATGGGTCTAAAACAGCTGGTTATGAAAACCATTCCTCTAGTTTGCGATCCTAATGGGAAGATTATCACCTCAAAAAGAATCCGAAAAGGAGAAATTAACAGGCAAGGTTTTTCTTATTTAAATCTATTCCCAAAAAATAATCTTCTAATTCTTCCTAAAAATCTGCGAAAAAACCTTCGCAAGCCTTTGGGAAAAGTCTATCCCAATACAAAATCCGTCATAACAGAAACTAACAACCCTCAGTTTTTTTTAACTGTTTCTGTTGGTGATATAATTACTAAAAGCTTGTTAGAAAGTGATTTTACTCCTGACATCCAGATCATTGACCATAAAAATAAGCGAAAAAAAGTAACTCTAAAAATACCGGTTTATAAAAAGAGCCTTAAAGTAAATAATAAATCAGGAACACTAAACAAACAAATAGTTCTGGCTTTTCAAACAGCCCTAAATAACTATCTGAAAAATAAAGAACCTCAACAAATCATAATTAATGGTGAAGAGGATTTAACAACGATTGTCGCTATTCTACTCTCCCCTCTTCAGTCATTAGTTGTTTACGGCCAAGTTAATCTCGGGGTTGTTATTATTAG
>CAYTFR010000046.1:2175-5520 GCA_964437175.1 uncultured Gammaproteobacteria bacterium
AAACTTTATCAACCTCAACTGCCTTTTCCATCGCCAAGGCTGAATAATTAATCTAAATAACCATTCTAAACCTATTTTCTGAACAAACCTAGGAGCTCGAGGCACTTTCCCAGATAAAAAATCAAATGCTCCTCCCACTCCCATACAAACACAACCTTGAAAATGCTTTCTATTCCTCCACAACCATAATTCTTGATAGGGCGAACCAAAAGCAGTAAATACCAAATGGGGCTTAAAAGCAGAAACTATAGAGAAAATCACTCTTTCTTCTTCTTTTTTGGGATAATTAATATTTTCAATTCCCTGGAGACCAATAAATTTTGCCTCACGAAACTTCTTAGAATAGCAATCTGCCAACGACTTTGCTAAATTTGCCCTACCTCCAATTAACATCACTCTTAAGCTTCTCCTTTGAGCGGTTTTTAAGAGGTCTAGCATTAGGTCTACTCCAGTAAGGGTGTCTCCAACATCAACTCCTAGGACTTTGCCTGCTACAACAATCCCTTTGCCATCTATAATTTTAATTTGGGCTTTACTAATAACCCTTTTAAACAATTCGTCTTCTTGACTAATAACAATTATCTCTGGATTTATCGATACAACATGAAAGAAATCTTTAGTCTTTCCTATGTTTTTTTTAATTTTCTCTAGGATGTCGTTTGTTTTACTCTTTTTTATCCTTAAACCAAAGAGTTTTTTTTCATCCATATATAATTATATTTTATAAGTATTCTATATTTAGAATAGTTTTGTCCAAACTAGCCTTTTTGTTCAAATTGTTTATTAAAGGTTTTACCTATCAAAAACATCCATTTACTCTAAAACAAGCAGTTTTCTTCTTTTATGTATAGTATTTGCTATATTTAGCCTTTTTATGCTATTTATATTTTTATAAACGTCTCCTTAAAATGAATTCTTTTTGTTATCTAATTTTATAGGCCTAATACGTCAAAAAACATAAACCGCTTTATAAAAATAAAATCTGACAACTTCCGCCAAAAACCAAGATATTCAACACGGACTTTAATACTTAATTTTACCTTATAGCATCTTTATAACTATCTAGATTCTCAATTGCCATTCCAACTCCTCTAATCACACAGTATAATGGATCGTCAACAACAAAAGAAGCTACACTGGTGTAATAACTAACATATTTGTCAATATTAGTTAATAAGGCTGTCCCCCCTGATAGAACAATCCCTTTATCAACAATGTCTGCTGCTAACTCCGGTGGCGTTTGCGACAAAACTTCTTTTATCCCTTCAAGTATTTGTTTTAAAGGTTTTTGCAAGGCTTTGTTGATACTCTTTTCACCCAAGTTTATTATCCGAGGCAAACCTGACTGAAAATCTCTACCTTTTACTTCCATTATTCTTTCTTCCTTTTTTTCATCAATAAAAGCGCTTCCTATTTTAATCTTAATATTTTCAGCGGTTCTTTCTCCAATCATTAGATTATGTTTTTTACGAAGTTGATTTATTATTGCTTCGTCAAATTTTGTTCCAGCCACTCTAACAGTTTTGTATTTAACTAGTTGTCCTAAAGAAATAATGGCAATTTCAGCTGTCCCACCGCCTAAATTAACAATCATATGTCCTGAAGCCTGAGAGATTGGAATTCTAGCTCCTATGGCAGCTGCTAAAGGCTCTTCAATTAAATAGACATTAGAAGCTCCAGCTTGTTTACAAGCAGCAACAACAGCTCTTTTTTCCACCTGACTAGATCCTCCGGGGATAGAAATCATTACTTCAGGCCAAAGAACTCGTCCTTTTAAGGCTTTTTTTATATAATAGGTTATCATTGCCGAAGTAGTAGTGTAATCAGCAATAACTCCTTCTTTCATTGGACGAGAAGCAATTATTGAACCTGGGGTTCGACCAAGCATTTCTTTAGCCTCTTCGCCCACAGCCAAAATTCGCTTACCCTGCCTGCCAACAGGAAGATCCTCTAAAGAATAAGCCACAACTGTCGGTTCATTTAAAACTATTCCTTTTTTTGCAATATAGACCAACGTATTGGCTGTCCCTAAATCTATCCCTACTTTTTTGCGAAATAGCATATAAAATAGTATACTATTATCTGGTATCATTTTTTTATGAAAATACTTTATCGTTTAACATTGGTCGTTGCTTTTTTTATTATTTTAATTGTAATAATTGCTTTTGCCCGAGGGTATAGGTTTAATATTACTGAACAAAAAGTCACCCCGACTGGAATTTTAGCCATAAGCGCTGATCCTAAAGCTTCTTCTGTCTATATAAATGGAAAATTAAAAGGAGCAACTGATCTTAATGTCAACCTAATACCAGGAAAATATCAAGTAAACGTAAAAAAAGAAGGCTATACAACCTGGAATAAAACAATCAATGTTAAACCTGAAATTGTTCTTAGTCTTGAAGCGACTCTTTTTCCAAAAAATCCTTCATTATCTCCATTAACCAATATTGGAATTGTTAAAGCCATCCCGATTGATCAAACTGATAGAATCATGCTTTTTTCTCAAAAAGGTGATCCAAAACAAGATGGCATCTATTTGTTTGAAGCTGGTAAAAAAACAATTGCTTTAACCCGACCCTTAAAAACAATTCTTTTGGCAAAAGATATTCCTTTAAAAACAGTTGATTTCAGTCAAGTAAAAGTGTTTTTTTCTCCAGATTACAAACAAGCAATTATTGAATTTGATGATCAAGCCTTTCTTATTTCAACTGAAGAAGAAAAACAAACACCTTTTGACGTTTCAATTTCCAAAGAGACCTTGCTTACTGCTTGGCAAGAAAAAAAAGAGAAGCAAATAGAAAAAATACTGGAAAGCTTTCCCAAAGACATAGCAAAAATCGCTTCTGACTCTTTCCATATTATTAGCTTCTCCCCTAATGAACAAAAAATACTTTATCAATCAACAAAGAATGTTGATCTTCCTTTGGTAAAAAAACCTCCATTAATCGGAACCAATCAAACTAAAGAACAAAGGTTATTATTGAAAAATAAAACTTATGTTTATGACAGAAAAGAAGATAAAAACTTTGCTATCGATCAAACATTCTCCATAAAGGCCGATAAAAATAATTTGTCTGATTTATTTACAGCTGATAAAACACTTTCAATTCAATGGTATCCTGATTCAAAACACCTTGTCCTCAACGAAAATAAAAGAATTTCTGTCACTGATTATGACGGAACAAATAAACAAGTAATATATTCTGGGCCTTTTGAAAGCGATTTCTTCTCTGTCACCGAAACCGGTCGAATTGTTATTTTAGCTAATCTTAATCCAGAAAACAACAAACTGCCTGATCTGTTTTTGGTTGGGGTAAGATAATAGAAGTTATTTAAAAATAAAAA
>CAYTFR010000047.1:0-5405 GCA_964437175.1 uncultured Gammaproteobacteria bacterium
TGTTTTAGCGAACTTTAGTTCGCGCTATCTTTCGCAGACTAAAGTCTGCTACTACCACATTCCCCATCTGTTTTAGCGAACTTTAGTTCGCGCTCTTTCTTTCGCAGACTGAAGTCTGCTACTACGTTACCCATTTTCGTTTTAGCGAACTTTAGTTCGCGCTCTTTCTTTCGCAGACTAAACTCTGCTATTAAGTCTCGTTTTAAATACAAAACCGCGTTACTGCAATTAGATGCTTCTTTAATATTTTAATTTTCTTCCTTTGATTTTTCTTTTAAAATGTAAACCAATTTATTAATGTTAAATTTCAGAGAATAAACAAATTTATTAACTGGTCCTTTCATTGTCCTAATTACTTGGCCTCTTAATTCATTTTTGCTAGGTAAAAGGGCTAAGGTTGTTAATTGTTTATCAAGATATAGATTACTATCCAACAAACCAGCTTTAAATTCAAATGTTTGGTTGTTTTTTCCAAATTTATAAAGTTCTTTAAGGGCTTCTGACCAGTTCTTATCAATTTTTATAAAAGCTGTATTGTGTCTAAGGAAAAGAGCTGTTTTTTTTAGTTTTAGCAAAGTTTTATTTTTATTAGCTAGTTTACAGACAGCTTTTTTAAAAAGAGTATTTTTTACAATCTTTATTTTTGAGTTGTATTTTTTTAAATTATTACGGAGATTTTCTAATTCTTTATGAGATGAATTGCCAAATCTAAAAAGGATTATATTTTTAGATTCTGACAGGAGCTTAGTGTAAAGATCAACTTTTTTTCTTTTTTGAAGATTGGCCATATTTTTTCACCTGTCATTTTGATAAATTATCAGAATGATCTTTTACAGGAAATTATTTTTATGTTTTTTTAAAAAAACAACCTATAATCTGGGTGTTGTTGTTATTATAACAGATATTTTATTAAGATCAATTATTTTTATACTTCTCCTAAAAGTTCTCTTAGTGTTTTTACTTTATGTTCTTTTTTAATTTTTTTCTTCTTTTTTCGGGATAGTTTTTCTTTTTGAAGCTTTTTTGCTATTTCTTGTTTTTTTTGGAAAGTATCAACTAAGCCTTTAGTATCTAAATACCGATGTTCACCAGTATAAAAAGGATGGCATTTATAACAGACTTCAATGGTGATATTTTTTTTGGTTGAACCAGTTACAAAGCTATTGCCACAAGAGCAAGAGACTTGAGCATCTTGGTGAAATTCTGGATGTATTTTTTGTTTCATGAAAATATTATACCACAAGTATTTTATCCCATCGTCCTTGATTTATTACTTGCTCTAGGTTGTGATAACTTTTTCTTACTCGATGATCCGTAATTCTGTTTTGAGGAAAA
This sequence comes from uncultured Gammaproteobacteria bacterium, assembly GCA_964437175.1. Classification (GTDB taxonomy): domain Bacteria; phylum Patescibacteriota; class Microgenomatia; order UBA1406; family GWC2-37-13; genus CAYTFR01. The sequence continues at coordinate 1,336 of CAYTFR010000047.1, forward strand.
TTATAAGTCCGTATTTTTTCAGCTCTTTCTCCTTTTCCTGCATTTTTTACATAAGAATAAATAAAACCTTTTTTCTTTTCTTGCTCTAATTGATAGAGTTTACTGGCTAATATTTGTAAAGCAGTTCGTCTATTAGCTTCCTGATGTCTTTCTTTACTTGATTTAATAACAATTCCGCTTGGTTTATGAGTAAGGCGAACTGCAGTAGAAACTTTATTGACATTTTGTCCGCCACTGCCACTGCTTCTAAAAAACTGCCATTCTAGATTTTCCGGATTAACTTTAATTTCTTTTTCTATTATTTGAGGTAGGACAACTATAAGGGCGGTTGAAGTATGGATTCGACCTCTTTTTTCAGTTGTAGGAATTCTTTGGACTCGATGAACTCCAGTTTCGTTTTTAAATAGGTTAAAAGCAGAGGGACCTTTTATCTGAACCATATTCTCGTCGATATAAGCAAAAGAAAAACCTTTTCTTTGGGCGTATTTAAGATAAGAAAGCAATAAGTCTTTAGCCCAAAACTTAGCTTCAATTCCTCCGACTCCAGGAATTGTTTCAATAATGACAATGTCTGGATTAAACTTCATAAGAATCTAATTATAACATTTTTGGAGAATTTAAGAGTTAAAAGAAGAATAAATCGCCCATTATTGAAGTCTTTATTTAAATGCTTCTAAGATGAGTGATTTTTTAATTACTTTCCCTTCTTTCCATATTTTTAAATTAATTTTATCGCCAATTTTATTTTTTAAGATTAGTTTAGCTAAACTTTGTTCGTCAGAACCATTTATTCTTTTATTATTTATTTCAATAATAATATCTCCTTGTTCAATTCCGGCTTTTTCTGCTGGTGAGTTTGCTACAACTTGAACAATATATGCTCCTTCAACGACATCGTTGAGGATAGCGGTTTGTTTGTCAATCATTTTGTAGCGAACTCCAATATAAGGTCGTTCAAATTGGCCACCGCGTTTGTTGAAATCATTGACCAATTCCTTAATGACATTAACTGGAATGGCAAAACCAATATTTTGGCCTTCTTGGGCAATGGCGGTATTAATCCCAACGGTTTGCCCACTAGAGTTTAATAATGGTCCGCCTGAGTTTCCAGGGTTAATGGCAGCATCGGTCTGAATAACATTGTTTAGTTTTTCTACATAACCTTCAAATGGTGATCCAGCTTTAATTCCTCGACCTAGACCAGAAATAATGCCGACAGTAACAGTATTAGTAAATTGACCTAAAGGAGTGCCAATAGCAATTGCTAATTGTCCTAGTTTTAAACTGGAAGAGTCACCTAATTTTAATGGTTTTAATTTATTATTTGAAGGATTGATTTTTAATATGGCTAAATCATTTAATGGATCCCGATATATTTTTTTAACAAGATAGGTTTTTTTGTTATTAGTTAGAACTTTGTATTGGGCGTCAGTATCAGAAACAACATGTTTATTAGTAATGATTAATCCTTGGGGTGAGATTATAAAGCCACTGCCAATGTTTTGCTCGATTTTTTGTTTTTTACCGGGAATTTTTCTAAGGGGATTAAAAGGGTCAAAAGGATTAAATCCAAAAGAATCATTGGTCGATTTAACTTTGCTTATACCTATTGTGACAACAGAAGGAATAGATTCTTCAACAACTTTAGTAATGACTGATTCTTCATAAACAACAGTTTGTTTTTTACTAAGAGGAGAAATCTTCGTTTGGTTAGATGTTGATTGAGGAGGTTTTAAATATTTCTGAAAACTAAACTGAGGAAATAATTTTAATGATTGACCAATAGCAAGTAAAATAATTAGGACAGATATAAGTAAAAGTATTTTTTTCATAAATACATGAATCAAAAAACTGATTTTTTATTCTAATAATGTCTTGATTGCTTTTTCAAGTTGTTTATCATTTTTGCGTTCTAAAGTATTTCCTTTTTTTATTTTATTTTCAACTTTGATTTGAGGTTTAATTCCTTTACCATTGATCCAATCACCTTTTGGTAAAATCCATTTGGCAATTGTGACATGAAGTCCGGCGCCGTCTTTTAAATCAAGCGCTTCTTGAACCGATCCTTTTCCAAATGTTTTTTCTCCGATAAGGGTAGCGACTTTGTAATCTCTTAATGAACCAGCTAAAATTTCAGAAGCTGAAGCAGAACCTTTATTAATTAAAAACACTAATGGAATTCCGATTAAATTTCCTTTTCGTTCAACATTATAAATTCTATTATTGCCATCACTTGATTCTTGTTTAACAACCACTTTTCCAATCGGTAAAAATTCAGAGGCTAAATAGACAGAACTATTAAGAAATCCTCCAGGGTTGTCTCGAACATCAACAATTAGTCCTTTTATTTGAGAATTTTTCCATTTAGGAGTGATCTCTTTAATTGCATTATCCCATTCTTGATTGGTTAGATCACCAAATTGGTTGAGCTTAATATAAGCAACTTTCTTATCTGGATATTTATCTAATTTTTCGTAAGATAATTCAACTGATGGAACATTTATTTGATCCCGAACAATAACTGCTTTTACTTCTTTTCCATCTCTTTTAAGAGTTAAAGTGACCTTAGTTCCTTTTGGACCGCGAATTTCTTTTACAGCTTTGTAAAGAGTCCAGTTTTTTGTTGATTTATTATTGACTTTAGCAATAAAGTCGCCAGCTTTTACGCCTGATTTTTTTGCTGGTGAGTTTTTTAAAGGAGCAATTATTATGATTTGTCCTTCTTTTAAACCAAGTTGGGCTCCAATTCCTTCAAATTTTCCCTCAAGATCATCTTTTGATTTTTTATTTTCTTCAGGAGTTAAAAAAAAGGTGTAAGGATCGTTTAAAGAAGCAACCATTCCTTTTATAGCCCCATAAAACATTTTTTCTGGGGCTAGTTTTTTCTTATCAATGAATTTTTTTTCAACTTGGTTCCAGACTTCCCAAAAAAGACTGAAATCTAGATTTTTTACATTTTCTTTAGAGTTAAAATTAGTTTTTTTTGAGTTAATAATGTTGTAGTTGGGGCGGGAGATTCTAGTTCTGGCTGTTTTATACTCTCCTATTTTATATCCTGAGCCAAAAAGAAATACGGCGATTGAAAGGATTAATAAAATATTTGTAATTTTATTTTTAATCATAAAAATAAACAGTCATTTTGTTTTTAATAAATAAACAATACTTATGATTATAAGTAAAAATTTTTTTAAAGTCATCTCTTTTTTTTAATAAAGCAAAAGGGGCATTAGTTGTTTCAGGAAGACTTTTTAAAGTGATAAAACCTTTTCCTCCTAAAGCTTCAGCCTTGATTTGAAGATATGATGTTGGTATTTCAATGATCATAATATTTTGTTCGATTTGATCACGAGTCAAATTTTCTAGATGTTTTTCTAACAAATATAAAGATTTTCCTCCAAAGAATTCAAAATTGGTTTTTTTTATTTGAAATTGATGCCCTTTTGGTAAATTAATTATTAAGTTATTTTTTTCAATATTGATAATTTTCCCTTTGAAAGACGATTTGTTTTTCATTGATTGATCTGATTGACTGGTTAGGATAATTTCGCCTGTATGATGATTGATTTCTTTAATTAGGCCATTAAACTCAGAAAGACAGGTTTTTGTTTGGAATAAATCCTTTTTTGAAGCGATAATGTCATTTTTTTTAATCTCATCTCCTACAAAAAAATTTAGATAATCGAAGATCTTTTCGGGTTTAATTTTTAGTTTTTTAGCTAAATTAATAGTGATAGTTTTTTTTTGTTTTTCTTCATAAAGAGGTGTTTGAAGATCAATATCTTGGTTCGCTTTGACAAGAAATTTAACATTTGATGGAAAAGATATATTTATCTCCATAGTTTTATTTTTCTAGAACAGACTATTGAAGTTGTTCGAAGATTAATATTATATTAATTTATATTTCATTTTAGCATGAATAAAAATAAATAGATAGTTATTTTTATGGACAAATAGGTAACAGATTATTTTTTAAATTTGTAATTATAATATTCTATAAGAGTTTAATAATCAAGAGTTTAATAATCAAGAGTTTGATAATCAAGAGTTTGATAATTAAGAGTTTGATAATT
>CAYTFR010000048.1:0-5376 GCA_964437175.1 uncultured Gammaproteobacteria bacterium
TATTTATTAAAGATTTAAAAAATCTATCTTAAAGATCTGTTAAAATAAAAATATGAATAAAAAGTTGAGAATAGGATGGTTTAGTTTTACCTGCTGTGAAGATTCTACTATAATCTTTACTGAACTCCTTAACAAACATTATAAAGAATGGTTAAAAAAAATAGATTTTGTCCATGCGCGAATTTTAAGAAAAGATACTGGAGATATAATTAATCAAATGGATTTAGCTTTTGTTGAAGGTGCTATCAGCTCAAAAAGTCAAGAAAAAAAATTGAAAAAAATTAGAAAAAATGCTAAACGTCTCGTTGCTATTGGATCATGTGCTGTTTTAGGATCACCTTCTAACCAAAGAAATTTTTTTAATCAAAAACAACTTAAAGAGATTAAACCAATCTTAGACAAATTTAAATATAAAGAAAAAGTCCAGAAATTATCTGAGATTGTTCGGGTTGATGATAATGTTCCTGGATGCCCAATGAATGAAAAAACATTTTTAAACATTATGAAAGAACATTTAAAATTCTTCTAAAAACATCTTAATTATGCATGATTTTAACATTAATTTATCAGAAATATCAAAAATAGAAGGATCAGCCTCTCTTGAAATTAAAGTAAGAAATAATAAACTAAAAGATCTTCAATTTAAAATAACTGAATGGAAACGATTTTATACCCAAGCTATCGAAAATAAGCCTTTATCCGCTGTTCCTCAATTAGTTGACCGCATCTGTGGCACTTGTTCCAACGCCCATCTTTTAGCATCTATTGAAGCGGTTGAAAAAGGATTAAATATTATTCCTTCAAAACAAACAATGATTTTAAGAAAGTTATTATACTATGGTTTGATAATCAGAGATCATGCCCTTCATCTTTATATTTTTACTCTTCCAGATGTTTATGGAAAAAACTCTATTCTTGATTTTGATATAAATATAGTTTTACAAAAACAGCTCTTAGAAGATGCTTTTGCTATCAAAGAGGTTGGAAACAGATTGTCAATAATTACTGGTGGCAGATCAGTCCATGCTCCTTATCCAGCTATTGGCGGATTTATAAAAGTTCCAAAACTCAATGACCTTAAAAAACTTAAATCTGAGTTGACTAAAATACGACCAAAAATTTTAAAACTAATTAAAATTTTAGCTGCTGTCCCTTTTGATTTTAGATTAAAATCGCCTATTAAATTTAGTGGTTTATTATCAAAAGATTTTTCTTTTCTTGAAGGGGTAATCAAAACATGGAGTTACAAACAAAAAGAAAATAAAATTATTGAGGAAAAAAATTTAGGCAACCATCTTGACGGAATCATTATCCCTTATTCTCAAGCCCGAGGTTTTAAATTTGATAGAAAATTTCTTGTTGTTGGCGCTTTGGCTCGACTAAATATTGGAAAACAAACTCTTCATCCAATGACTAAAAAATCAACTCAAGAATATCTTTCTTTATTTCCTTCTAACAATTTATTTCTTAACAATCTTGCTCAAGCAATTGAGATTCTTCATGGAATTGATTCTAGTTTAGAACTGATTAAAAATCTGAAAAAAATAGAAAAAGAGCCTTTGATAAAAATCAAACCATTTAAAACAACTGGCATTGGTGTTATAGAAGCTCCGCGAGGAACTCTTTATTACAAACTAATGATTAATAGTAATGGAACAATTAAAAAAGGAGATATAATTGTTCCAACCGGTCAGAATCAAATAGTCATGGAAAGAGCTATCTTTGAGTTAGTAGAAAAACTCCTTGAACTTAAAATTAGCAAACAAAAAATTGTTTATGAAATTGAAAAATTAATTCGAGCCTTTGACCCCTGTATGTCCTGCGCAACTCATTTTTTGAAAGTAAACTGGTTGTAATCTTGATTATCATTAATATATCAAGGTTTTTTATTAAAAAGAGTTTTTAACAATTTTTTTAATAAAACAAAAGTCTTGTTATTGGTAATATCAGGAACACCAATAATTATTACTTTATTAAGTTTATCCAATTTTTTAAGCAATAAAAGATGAATTAAAAGATCATAATCATGTAAAGAGACTGATGTCTTCTTTGTTTTTTTTAAGTCATCTAAATCTAAAATTATTGGTTTTTTTATTCCTAAAACCGTATCTAAGATAATTAAATCTTTTTCGTTTTTAGAAGGAAAATTTTCATTTGGATCAACAACAGTAAATTTAATTTGAGAAAAGGTTTTTTTTAAATTAGGAAGTATTTTCAATGGATATGAATCTTGTTTAACCAATAAATTACCAAAAACATATATTTTCATATCTTGGTATTGAATAATTTTATCGCTCCTTTTGTATAATACTCTAAATTTGCAACTTGTTTGTTAGTTAATACATCACATAAATATCCCCAATGAAAACTTACCCAATCTCCTTTTTTAATCTTCTTCATCAATTTCTTCCCTTTAAAGTCCAACCTTATTTGTTTCATCATTGGTTTAGCTAACACCAATTGACCATTATTAATTTTCAATTTATTTGATTCAACAATAAGCCTACTTAACCCTGAATCTTTGTTGGTTATGATCTCTTTTACATTGCCCCAACCAATACGACACTCATTCATTGTCTCCAGTGTTTGAAAACTAGGATCTTTTCCGGTTCTTCTAAAGATATTAAAGACATGAAAAGAATGGTGAGGAAGAAACGAATAGATAAGTATTTTTTCTTTTAGTTTTTGAAAGTTTTTTTTATTTAATTTTCTTTCTAAACGCAACAACTCTTTTAAAAAATAAAAGTAATCTTTGTTTGAAATATTATTTAATAATGAATTGCCTATCCAGTAAGCTTCAACTACATCTTTGTTAAAAAAATCAGTTATTTTGTTAATACTGGCAATTAACTTTAAATAGGGATATAAAGTCTCAAATTCTGAAAGAATATGAGAGACTTCTCTATCAGCAATATTTTCTTTAAGATGATCAATTAAATTAGAGCTTTTAGATGGACCGCAATAACCTAAAAGATTTGGGGAAACAGCATATCGAGCGCATAATAACAATCCTTTTTTATCCATATCCTTGCTACATAATAATTAATCATTCTTTTTTTTATCATAAAAACCTATCTTTGTTTTTTGACCAATAAACTGATATAGAAGAATTAAAGACATAGATAACCCTATTAAAATCGATGAAGAAATACTTGATTCTGGAATCTTTATTCCTATAAAAAATTCTTTTAACATATTCCCAATTACAACAGAAAATGATAAAATCATCGCTACTAAACTTACCGGAGCATATTTCAAAGCTTTATACCAAAAAAATACATAACCAAACAAAATACTACCACCAGTAATAATAACTAAAATACTTGATAAATCTAAACTTAAAAATTGACCCATTCTCCCTGAAAACAAAGAAATAAAAATAAGAATTATTGAACCAATACCCATCCTAAATAATCCTACAATTTCAGAAGAAACATTTTTTAATACCTTTTTGGCAATAATATTCTCAATTGACCATAATAAAGTGGCTGATAAAATCATTAACTCTCCTTTTCCAAAATTCAATTCAAGTTTTTTAAAAGAAAAAAAAGCAATGATTAAAAAGCTATAGCTTAAAAAATATAGTATATTCAGCCTTTCATAAAGGAATATTGCCCCTAATATCGAAACCCAGATAAATAGAGTTTTATGGATTAAGTTAGCAGTTAAAGGAGAAGCAAACTGTAACCCCGTAAAAAAAAGATAAAAAGGTAATCCTCCACCAATCACTCCTATTAAAATTAACTTAACAATCTCTTTTGTTTGGAGTTTTTTAAATTCTTTTTTCTTTTTGGAAAATAAAAATATTAATAAAAATAGTAATCCCACATAAAAATTTCTTGAACTGGTTAAAATTAAAGGATTAATCTTAATTAAAGAAAGTTTGGAATAAAAAATAGCAATTCCAGAAATTATTGAAGTTAGAAAAGCAAAAAATATTCCTTTGTTAATTTGTTTGTTTTGAGCTCTCATTTATTTTTTGAATAATTAAATTACCATAAACTAAAACTTTATCATTTGGCTTTATCTGCCCAACATTTTTATCATAATAAGCTTTTATCCCATTATTTAAAAAAACTGTTTTTCCAATTACTTTATTAACCTTAAGCGGTTTTAAATAACACATAGTTTAAATAAATTAAAGACTATTAATTATTTTTCCTTTTATATAGCTTTTAATATTTTCTATTGTTGTTTTTTCAATTCTTAATAAAGCTTCTTTACTGTTAAAAGCATTGTGAGGAGTAATTAACACCTTTGGGTGATTGAGTAAAATATGATCCAAAATTAATTTTTTTAAATTAATCTTTTTATGAAACTCTTTTGTCAAGATAGCTGCTTCTTCAATAAAGTCTTTTTCTTCTTCCAAGACATCTAAACCAACCCCGGCAAAAATACCTTCTTCTAAACCATATATCAAAGTTTCTGTGTCAATTAGACCTCCTCTGGCCGTATTAATCAAATAACTTCCCTTTTTAAAAAGCTTAACATTTTGTTTATTTATTAAATGCCTTGTTTTTGGAAGCAATGGCAAATGAAGAGTGACAATATCTGAGTTTTTAATCAAATCATCTAGAGAAACATAGTTGAATTTATATTTTTTCATTAATTCTTTATCTTGGGATCGATTAAAAACTAATACTTTCATTCCAAAACCTCTAGCTATCCGTAAAACATTTTGACCAATTTTTCCCAAACCAATAATTCCAATTGTTTTTTTATAGATATCTGTTCCTCTGATTTTTCTGTGATTAAAATTTAATTCTCTGGCTTGATTTACTGATCGATATATTTTTCTGGTTAAATTTAAAATTAAAGCAAATGTATGTTCAGCAACAGTATTACTTCCATATTCCGGAACATTAGAAACAACAATCCCTCTTTCCTTACAATAATCTATATCTATATGATCAAAACCAGTTGATCGAGTCGCAATTAGCTTTAAATTTGGCAGTTTATCAAGAACTTTTTTGTTTAAAGTCGAGTAAATAAAAGAGGAGAGAATCTCTGTTCCCTTATATAAAGAGACATTCTCATCGGTCAACTTATCTTTTGTTAATTTAGCCTGATTAAAATCTGTTCTAAGAAGATTTTCCTCCCAATCTTGAACTTCAAAAAAAACTATTTTCATACTAATGATGATATAACATATCTATCTGGCTTTCTACTCTTTTTTAACATTTTACACCCATTTATAGTAAACAAGATTTTAGGTTATTCAAAATAATAGACTAAAATCTAACCTTAAAATGTTATAATATAACAGCATTTCTAAACTAAATTTTTCTTAACCAGAGGTGGCGGAGTGGTCAAACGCACCAGTCTGTAAAACTGGCGGGATTTTCCCTACGGAGGTTCGAGTCCTCCCCTCTGGAC
>CAYTFR010000049.1:0-1673 GCA_964437175.1 uncultured Gammaproteobacteria bacterium
GGTGGCCGAATGGACTCCTTAGAGGTGAAATAATCACCAACCAGATGTGGTAAAAACCTCTTTTTTCAAGCTTTAACGACAATTTTACCTAAGGTGTCAAGAGAATAACACCTTAGAGGTGTTAAAAAAGTGGTAAAGTTATCCCCTATTTGTTTACGAAGGTTGATTTGTTTTTAAAAGTAGGCAAGAACCTTGAAGGTTAATCCATTTTTATATGAGGTGTGCTTTTGTTGTACTAAGAATATATTTTTAGTTATTAAACTATCGTCTTATCCGTTTAAATTAAAAGTTTCAGAAAGTGTTTTTGAAAAAATAAGATTTTTGATACTAAGGCCTAACACCGAATAAAAGAGCCAATATTGATAGATTGTTTTCACTAGTAAGAGAGAGCTCACCATAATCTACTACTGTTCCTGAACCAGGCCCTACTAATTTTTCAGCTGTTGGGACAGGGGGAATATTTGAAATATGGAATTGACCAAAATCAATTATCTGCCATCTTATTCCTTGACTACTTATTACACCAAATTCTAAAAGTTTAAGTAAACTAACACCACCGCTATATTTTTTACCTTGTTCTAATAGGCGTGAATTTAATGAAAAAACTTCTTCTAAATTATTATTAACAATTCCTAGATTCATAACTGTAAATTTTAGGGAAACAATTCCAGATCTAGGATCTAAAGTAGCTTCTCCTATTGTATTATAAATTATTTCTTCTTGCCTTCTAATCCACCAATCTACTGTTTGGTCTACACTTTCTGGTTTATTTAAGACTTCTATACCATTAGACCATCCTGAATCAGTTGTTATTAAAGGAAATCCAGGCAAATTACCCTTATTAAATACTGCTACTGCTTTATTTAAGGCAGCATCAGCAGAATAATGAAATCCTCTTCCTTTTTCAGGATAACAGGGAGCTCTAAAACCTATTCCAAGAACTTCATCAAATTCACTTTCTGCTTCTCCTGATATTTCATGCAAGTTTCCATCTAAAACCTGATATCCTAAACGGCGATATACTTCGGCTTTAATATTCTTAGGATTAGTAACAATTGCCATTTCTTTATTCACAAGCCATATTTTTCTTTAATTTTTAACAACCAATTTTATAAATCTTTTCCTTTTTTCTCATGGAAATAAATTTTATTATATAAATTACAATCAAAAATACAAGAGATGTTTTTTAAATGACAATCCTTTTTTTGCCATCATGAAAGAACAAATTAATGAAAAGTTTCCCTAAACGTCCTCGGACGGCGACGTGTCGTTAGCTGACGACTCCTCCGAAATAGTTAAGTTAATAGTCCTGAGATGAAAAAGATATGGGTAAGCACCTCTAAGGTGTCAAGGGAATAACACCTTAGAGGTGTTAGTGTGAATTGGTTGAGACTTTATTTTTTTATCATTAGGATTATGGTAATGGAAAAAGTAACTAAAACTCAAAAATCTATTTAAAAAAAAAGAAGATATTCCTTTTATTGTTTTAAAAGTTGAAGTGGGTTATTATAGAAGATAATATTTTGGAGAGTAATAAAATGAAAAAAGTATTTATTGTTATTCCAGCCTACAATGAGGGAAAGGTTATTGCTAAAGTAATTGATGATATTAAGAAAGAAGGATTTAAGAATATTATTGTGGTTGATGATGGCTCAACTGATAATACTTACGAA
>CAYTFR010000049.1:1773-4992 GCA_964437175.1 uncultured Gammaproteobacteria bacterium
AGGATTTAAGAATATTATTGTGGTTGATGATGGCTCAACTGATAATACTTACGAAGTTGTTTCTTTAAAAAAAAGAGTGATTGTTTTAAGGCACATTACAAATTTAGGACAAGGAGCAGCCCTTGAAACTGGCTTTAAATATTGTCGGCAAGCAGGGGCTGATATAGTTGTTACATTTGACGCTGATGGCCAATTTAATCCTAAGGAAATTAAAAAAGTAATTAGACCAATAAAAGAAAATAAAGCTGATATTGCTTTAGGATCAAGATTTATAGGCAGGACTTATAATATGCCTTTTATTAAAAAAATAGTCTTAAAGCTTGGCGTTCTTTTCACTAATTTATTCTCTAATATTGACTTAACTGATACTCACAATGGTTTTCGTGCTTTAAATAAACGAGCCTTAAAAAAAATAAGGATAAAACATTATGATATGGATCATGCCTCAGATATTATTCACCAAATTAAACAACAGAAATTAAGATATCAAGAAGTTCCTGTTTCTGTTTATTATGATCGATATCACAAAATAAAAGGACAAAGAATAAATAATAGTATTAACATTATTTTTAATTTAATTTTTGATAGAATGATTAAATAGAATATGCTTGCTTCTCAAATTTTGCTAACAGTTATCATCCTTTTTATTTTTGTAAAAACTCTAAAAAATTTCTTTAAAAAAGAAGAAGATAAAAAGTTTTATTTTGTATGGTTAGTTTTTTGGTTAATAATGTTGATTCTTATCAATTTTACTCAAATTTTGTCGTTTTTAGCTAAAAAATTAGGAGTCGGTCGTGGAGTGGATTTGGCAATTTATATTTCAATCATTTTAATCTACTATCTTATTTACTTTTTTTTTGTCAAATTAAGAAAGATAGAAAAAAAGATAACAAAAATAACTCAGAAAATTGCTCTATCAAGTAAAACGAAAACAGAATGAAAAAAAATCCTTTGGTTTCAATTATCACCCCCTCCTATAACCAAGGAGAATATATTGAACAAACTATAAAAAGCGTAGTTAATCAAACCTACCAAAACTTTGAACATATTATTGTTGACGACGGTTCAACCGACGAAACAATAAAAATTTTAAAAAAATACAAAGCTAAATATTCTACTAAAATAAGATGGATCTCACAGGAAAATAGAGGTCAAGCTAATGCTATTAACAAGGGATTAAAAATGGCTAAAGGAAATATATTAGGCTGGCTTAATAGTGATGATTATTATGTAAATAACACAATTGAAATAGTAGTTGATTTTTTTAATAATCACCCTCAAGCTAAATGGATGTCAGGTGACTACTTTATTGTAGATAAAGATAATAAATTAATCCAAAAATACGTGGTCATTTACAAAAGGTTTTTGAAGCTTTTTCCTTTAAAAACAATGCTTTATATCGCAAATTATATTGCCCAACCTAGTACTTTTTTTAAAAGAGAAATTGTTCAAGGAATTGGTTATTTTGATGAGACTCTTCGTTATGAGATGGATTATGATTATTGGTTAAGAATAATTAAAAAACATCCTTTATACTTAATTCAGAATCCCCTTTCTTATTTTAGAATTCACAACAAATCCAAAGGAGGTTCGCAGTTTGAAAAAGAATTTGCTGAAGAAGTAGAAGTCCTAAAAAAATATACAGATAACAAAATGTTAACAAAACTCCACAAGCTCCATTCTAAGTTAATAGTTTTAATATATAAAATAATTAAAAGTGATCTCTAAGAAAACAATTTACTGGATTTATCCTCATTTTAAATTCTGGATGGGGGGGGCAAAATTTCTTTTTGAAGTTGGAAGAAGAATAAATAGAAATAAAAAATATCAGGTTATTTTTGTTGCTAATCTAGGCAAAAAAGAAATTATTAACAAGTTTAAAAAAGAAAGAGTAAATGTTATTACAACTTCTTTTATCTCAACGAACTCTTTGCTCTATTGGGGATTTCTCCCCTTTTTTTTGATACTTGATTTAATATCAGTTTTTACAAAAGTCAAAAATTACGATATTTTAGTAGCAACTCTCTTTCCCTCAAATTTAATTGCTTCTATAATTTCGTTGTTGACAAAAAAACCATATATTTATTATTGTTACGAACCCTTTCCATTCTTTCATAGTAAAAAATTTATACAATTGCAACCTATCCATAAAAGAATATTTCTATCTTTTTTAGCAAAAGTTTATGGATGGTTGGATATTTGGGCAACAAGAAAAGCTAAATTAATAATAACATTTGATGAAGAAAAAAGAAGACAGATAAAAAAGATTTATCAAAAGGATACAAAAATATCATCGGTAGGAGTAGATACGAATCATTTTAAACCTTTAGACAGAAGTGGACTAAAATCCAAACATAAGAATAAAAATTTCATAATTCATTCAACCGATTATACTGAATTAAAAAAGACAGATTTAGCCTTAAAAGCATTTCAAAAACTTATAAAACTTAACAAGGTTAAAAATGTTGTGTTATTGATAACCTCAACCAGACCAGATTTTCCAGAAAAAAATAAATACATTTTCTTAGCTAAAAAGTTAGGGATAGAAAAATATGTTGAGTTTTTAGGTTTTTTGCCTTATGAAAAATTGCCTTATTATTATTCTTCAGCTATTTGTTACTTATCTACGATAATTGATCCATTTATGATAAGTCCAAATTTGCCAGTTAAAGAAGCTCTGAGTTGTGGGACACCAGTATTGAGGAAAAAAACTGAAGTGATTGATGTTATTGATAATGTAAACGGTTTTATTGTCAATCCTAAAGATTCACAAGAGGTAGCAAATAAAATAGAATTTCTTATAAAAAACAAAAAAATGAGGAAGATTATGGGTATTAATGGGCGAAAATATATTATTAAAAACTATAGTTGGAGTAAGGTTATTAAAAATTTTCTTGAATTTTTTTCTTCTTAAAATAAGAAGATTATAGAGATTAAGCTATTTTTTATACTAATGAACCCAGTTTTAGCTAATATTGAGTATAAACTTTCTTTTGTAAACAAAATTATATGGGTAAAATTTGCGTATCTAAAATAACCTGCCATTAAGTAAGTTAGTTGACGATTCATTTAAGGTGAAAAGATGCGGGTAAGCACTTCTTTTATCAAGCTTTAACGACAATTTTACCTAAGGTGTCAAGGGAATAACACCTTAGAGGTGTTAGTTTCTCAGGTGACGTCTCTGCCACGATGCTTGGCTTGGTGGCGGTTAGGGCAATC
>CAYTFR010000050.1:0-4789 GCA_964437175.1 uncultured Gammaproteobacteria bacterium
CTTGGGTAAATAAAAAAATATCGATAAAAATTAATTAAAAAAATCCCTATTAAAATAACTCCCATCAAGGAAAAACTCTTTTTATAATCAGGGAAAATTTTCAAACTAAAATGATATATCCCATAAGCAATAAGAGTATAAACAAAAGGAATAATCCCAATCATTCTTCCCATATTTGGAGTCGATGAAGGATTTTTTACGTCTAATAATGAAGGTATCTGAATTATAAAAAAAGCCAAGATAAAATTTAAAAAGAATTTTTTATCCTTTTTCTTGAAGATCTTAACCAACAAGATGACCATTCCTAATAAAAAAAATAGGCTGGAGATTAAATCAAGATGAGGCTGATAAGGAATAGTATGACGAAAACTACTATCTCCGACTAGAAAAAAAGAAAAAAGATTTTTTTTAAGATTAACAATAACCCGATAACAAAATTCTAACCATGAATAACTACCAATACCAAGCTTTTCTCCAAAAAAAGAATTAGAATTGAGTAGTATACTTTGTCGTTTAATCATTGAAACTAATAAAGGCAAACTAATTAATCCAGCAACAAAAACCATTTTTATTCTCCTTACCAAGAGAAAAAAAAGAGGCACTCCCCAAAAACCAGCCTGAACATACATCCCCAAACCCAAAAAAATTCCGCTAAAAACCTCTTTTTTTCGAAGATAAAAAATAAAGGTTAAAACCACAAATAAAGGAACTAATATATGAGGTTTAGCTTGACGGGAAAACGAAAGTCTCCAAAAAGAAACTCCAGTTAAAAAACTAGCTAAATAACCAATCTCTTTTTTTTTAAAAAAATAGGTAGCAAAATAATAAGTTAAAAAAACCAAAACTGTTCCACTTAAAACTGTGACTAATTTTATTGAATAAAAAGACAGCCCAAAAAATTTTGACCACAAAGCTAATAAATAAGAAAAAAAAGGCCCGTCTCCTCCAAAACGATAATAAAGAAAAAAATGGTGACCAAGAATATCTTTTGCCATTTGAAAATGCTCAATCACATCCCCCCACATCTCAGCTGGCAAATTATCCAATCGATACAGACCAAGAAATAATCCTAACAAAACAATCATCAGCAACCCCCGGTGTTGTTTTGTACCTGAACCTTGGGATATATCCTTAGATTTTCTTTTTTTCATTTTTAAATATCATCACTTTTGGATGATCATAAACAGTAAACGATTCATCAGCCCAATCATCAGGAATCTCAATCTTCCAATCCCCTATTTTAAAACTCGGATAAGAATGAAACTCTTTAATCTTTTTATAACCTAATCTACCAGCTAATAAGTTTTTATAAAAACGACTCATTTCAGGATATTTCTGAGGAACAGTTGGAATACTCCCCCATCCCCTATTTGAGGATAAAATATAATAATCCGCTTTTTTTAACAACTGATTAATCTTCTTAAACTTTTGAGGAGTATCAGGATCAAAAACCGGTAAAAGATCGCCTTGAAATCTTTTTCCATAGGTTTTAATTACAAATAAAGGCAATGGATCATCCCAATGTTCTCCTAATAAAAAACTTCTTGAAGGCAGATTTTCATATATCCATTCTGAAGCTTCAACCCGAGAATTTTTATTTAA
This sequence comes from uncultured Gammaproteobacteria bacterium, assembly GCA_964437175.1. Taxonomy (GTDB): domain Bacteria; phylum Patescibacteriota; class Microgenomatia; order UBA1406; family GWC2-37-13; genus CAYTFR01. The sequence continues at coordinate 1,603 of CAYTFR010000050.1, forward strand.
ATAAATTGAGGAAAAAGCTAATGGCCAGATAAATAAAACAACCATCATTAATCCCAAAAAGATTAAGACCATTTTTTTCTTTTTTGGAAAAACTTTTTTAAGAATAAGTGACAAATTACAAACTGTCTTTTCCATCCCAATTCCAGCAAAGATAGCAAGAAAAGGATAAATAAAAATAAAATACCTCATTGCTTTAACAAATTGAGTTGATTGATAAAGAAAAAATCCTATTACCCAAAACAAAATAATAAAAAAACCCAAATATGAAAATTTTCTCCTTACCAATGAAGCAGAAAGATAAAAAACAACCCACATTCCCAATAAAACTAAAATAAAATACGGCAATCCCAAACCAAAAACAGCTAAGTTAATCAGACTAAAAACCACTGGCTGTTTAGTTATCCATTGAATAGCTGGCGGATACCAAACATCTTTTCCCTCAAATGATTTTAAGGATTTTATGTTTTGGACAAACACCGTGTTTAAACTTGGATCAAAAAGATTTCTTGTCTCAAAAATATAAGGATCAGCTAATCGTAAAACAAAATAGGAGATCAAAAAATAACCACCTAAAATAATAATTAAGTATTTGAAAATTGTCTTTACAGACAACAATTGCTTTCTATATAAACCTTTTAAAAGAAAAACTAAGTTTAAAGGAAGAATAAATAAAGCAGTAATTTTAGAGGCTAAAGCCAGACCTAAAAAAAGACTGCTTAAGATTAAATATCTCCAGACTCTAAATTTATTTTTAGGGTATTTTTTAAAGGTGTAAGAAAACTTTAATGAAAAATAAAAACTAGCTAGGATAAAAAAATTTAAAAAACTGTCAACAGCAAAAAAATGAGCCAATTGAATCGGTAAAACAGCAATTGCATAAAAAAAAGCCGACCATAAAGGAATATTCTTAAAACTTTTTTTAACTTTTCTAAGGCTTAAACTAGTTAATAATAATTGAGCGGTTTTATAAACCAAAAGGATTGTTAATAAATCAAAAAAAGCAGATAAAAACCTCCCTTGAATTGTAAAGGCATTGTATGAATCATTGTTCAAAACTAAAGCAATTATCTTGTTGAGAATTAAAGGAAATGTCCCATAAACAAAAAATTTAAACCCGATATTAAAAGGATTAAAAAGAGATGTTTTTGGACTAAGATAATCATTAAAAGATTTTGGCAGGTGCATTCCATTACCAACCATCGTTAAAAATCTCTCATCAGGATGAAGATGAAAATTTTGATCCCAGTTGAGATTGTTAAAACGAAAGAAAATCCCTATTAAAATAATTAAAAAAAGCCATATTTTTTTTTGTTTCATGGGAGAATCTTTTTTAAGTAATTATTGATTGAAAAGCATTTTTAACTGATTCTAATACCTTTGTCAAATTTTTACCTTCTTTGATTATTTGCTCTTCTTTTTTATTTAGTTTTAAATCAACTTTTATTTTAAAAAGACGACCATTTTTTTCTTGAGTCGCTAAAAACTTTATATCTGCTTTTTTATGTTTCTTAACTAAGTTTTTTTTAAGATTAGAAAAAAATGTATAGACTTTATCTTGATTCTCCTTAGAAAAATTTTTAAAAAGAACACCAACTGATGATTGTTTTTTATTTTTAAAAAGATGACTTAAAATATCTTTAGTTGTCACAATACCAATTGGATGATTTTTATTATCAACAACAACAACACTCCCTATTTTCCTTTCAATAATTAATCTCGCCACATGCTCCATTGTATCCTCTGGCTTTAATGTCAAAACCAAAGATTTCATAAAATTTTTGACTTTAAAATTCAAAAAAGGTTCTTTTGTTCCATGTTTATCACCAGACAACAATCTCTCTCTTGGTATTGTTAAATTTGGAATTAGATCATAATAAGCTAATATCCCCCTCAATTTTAAATCTTTGCCAATAATAACTAATTTTGAGATCTTATGCTCTTTAAACAAATTCAAGGCTTTAGTTAAATTATCATCTTCATAAAGAACAATAAGTGGCTTTTTATCAACCAATATTTGATTTAAACTAATATTTAGCTTTTTAACTGAAATTAAATTTTTTAAAATCCGACGAGCAGTAATAATACCAACAAACTCTTGTTTATCATTAAAAACCGGCAAATAATGAATCTTAGATTCGGCCATTAATTGAATCGCTCGTTTGACTGAATCAGTTAATTTTAACTTTGGAGGATGAAAAAGGACATGCTTGACTTTTGTTGCTCCAGGATGATTGTTTTTTATAACTGAATAATAAGGATTAACTATTCCTAAAAATTTATCTTTTTTGTCAAACACAAAAGCAACATCATGAGAAGAAGAAAGACTAGTCAAAGCTTGAGAAAGATGGTCCTCTGGTAAAATTTTAATTATCTTTTCTGTTTTTAAAAGTTTAGCTACAGTCATAAAAACATCTTTCTTCATACACTAATATCATATCGACAATCAATCTTTTTATCAAGTTTAAAATTGTTGGCCAGATCAACCTCGTATGTTAAACCTACGAGATTCTACCTTTAAAATTCTTTTTTTTATCATCTTGGCCGTCTAAAAATGTTGAAAAACTAATAAGGATTATCAAAGATATTACAATTTAATTGTTTATCAAGTATAATATTGTTATGCTTTTAGCCGACGTTGACATTAAAAGAAAACTTGAAATTAATGAGATCATTATAAAACCTCAACCTAATTTAAAAAAGGCTTTGTCTGCCTGTGCTCTTGACTTACGGCTCGGTTACGAATTTGGAATCTTTGAACATACCAGGTGTGCTTATTTTGATCCCCATAAACCTCAATATAAAACTTCGACCAAAAAATTTGCCCTTAAAAAAGACGAACGTTTTATTCTTCAACCAGGCGAATTCGCTTTGGCAGCTACATTAGAATGGATAGAGCTTCCCGACGATATTGCTGGACGACTCGAAGGTCGTTCTTCTTTAGGCAGATTAGGGATTGTCGTTCACTCAACTGCCGCTCTTATTCATCCAGGAATGAGAGGACACATAGTTCTTGAACTTGGAAATCACTCAAGAATGCCAGTGGCTTTGTATCCGGAAATGCGCATCTGCGCTGTCTCATTTGAGACTCTGACTCAACCAGCCAAGATGCCTTATTATAAACAAAAAGGGGCAAAATACATCAATCAAAAAGGAGTCATTAAAAGTAAAATCGATCAAGAAAAATAAA
>CAYTFR010000051.1:0-4469 GCA_964437175.1 uncultured Gammaproteobacteria bacterium
TTCCTTTCTCTTGATATTTTTTTTTCAAATCAAAAAAATAATTTCGTGATGAAACAGTATCTTCACCGCAAATAATCGTTATCATAAATCTGGTCAATCAAGTTATAATCTACATTCAACCTCTTTATATTGTATAATATGATCAGTTATTTAACCAAAGAATTAATTTAAAGTTTCGAAGTAAGAAATAGAATATGAGATATGTATCAATACTCTCATACCCTATTTCTCTCTTCAAGAATAGCCATGATCTATTACTCAGATATCATCAATAAAAAAGTTTTTTCAGAGAAAAATAAACTAATCGGTCAAATTAAAGATTTTATTTTTTATCCTTCAGAAACTCCTCAAGTAACAAAAATTGTTGTCAAAAAAAATAACAAAACAACTATTTTCATTCCAACTAAATTTGTAAAAAAAATAAATCAAGATGTTTATCTCCATAAAGAATTTGAAAAAAGCCAGATAAAAAAGAATGAACTCTCTATAAAAAAGAACCTTTTAGACAGGCAAATTATTGATATCAAAGGAACAAAAGTCGTTCGAGTTAATGATGTTCTTATCCAAGACAAAAAAAATTTTTATATAGCTGGTGTTGACACTGGTTTACTAGGATTTCTTCGCTGGTTTAACTTAGAGGAATTTTCCCAAAACCTTTTAAAACTTTTTGGGGAAACAATTACTTCTCAAGTTCTTCCTTGGAAAGATATCCAACCTTTAGAATTAGCCAAAGGCAAAGTCATCTTAAAAAAAGAAGAGGAAAAAATTGAAAAAATTCATCCAGCAGATCTAGCTGATTATTTAGAGCAAACTAATATTATTAATGTCCAAAAATTTTTAGATGAATTAGATAATGAATTTGCTGGCGAAATAGTAGACAATCTTAACATTAATTATCAAACCGCTCTATTCAAAACCATCTCTCCAAAAAAAGCAGCCACAATTTTAAAACATACTGATCCTGATGAATCAGTTGATATATTACTAACCTTATCAAAAAGAAAACGACAAATAATAATGAATTATCTTGATAAAGAAACTCAAAAAGAAATAAACTACCTTTTAGGCCTATCAAAAACTCCAATTGGAGAATTAATAACCACTGAATATATTTATGTCACTCCTGAAACCAGAGTAAAAGAAGTTATAACAATTATAAAAAAATATATAGATGATGTTTCGTTTTTAGACTATATATATGTTTTAAATGAAAAAAAACAACTTAAAGGAGTTTTTAATCTTCATCAATTACTAATCCACCCCTCAAAAACTAAAGTTATGAAATTTATGCTCCAACCAGTAATTGTTATTCATCTCACCACTCCAAAAAACTTAGCTGTCAAAAAAATGCTCAAATACAAAATAAACGCCTTGCCCGTTATTGATAACCAACGAAAACTATTAGGAATAGTCACCTTTGACGATGCAACTGAAGATTTAATTGAAAAAATATAATTCAAATGAAAAAGAAAATTAAAAATAGATTTCTTAATCTAATAACAAAACTCAAAACTCGAACCTTAATTTTTTTAATGGTTTTAGGACCAGGTTTAATTACAGCTATTGCTGATAATGATGCTGGCGGAGTAGCCACTTACACAGTAGCGGCTTCTTTATATGGAGTCGCTTCTAGATTTCTAATAATCCCCGAAGCCTTTTTACTTGCTTTTACTCAAGATGTAGGAACACGAATAGCAATTATTACCAAAAAAGGATTAGGCGATTTAATTCGAGAAAATTTTGGAATTAGAATCTCTGCTCTTATTTTTCTTGCTTTTTTTATTGTCAATCAAACAGTTGTTTTACAAAACGTCGCTGGTCTAAAAGCATCGCTCCAACTCTTTAATGTTCCATGGCAATTATCACTGGTTAGTTTGTCATCTTTACTCATATTTTTCATCATAAAATTTGATTATAAACGGCTCCAAAAAATATTTCTCGTTATGATCCTTTTTTATTTTACCTATATACTATCTGCTTTTTTAACCCATCCAAATTGGGGAGAGGTCATTCAAGAAACCTTTATCTGGCCAAAAAAAATAAACTTAGATATCCCATTTCTATTTTCCAGATTAGCTGTTTTAGGAACAACAATTACTGCTTGGGGACAGTTTTTTATCCATAGTTATATTGTTGATAAAAACTTAACTGAAGATCATTTAAAATATGAACGTTTAGAAATATATATAGGCTCTTTCCTAACAAACTTTATTTCATTAATGATCGCTATATCAGTCGCCCAAACACTCTTTGTCCATAATATCAATGTTACAAATATTTTCTCTGCCGCCTTAGCTCTAAAACCTCTTGCCGGTAAAATAACTTATAGCTTGTTTTCAGCCGGGCTAATGGGAGCGTCAATTCTTGGCTTAACCATTGTTCCTTTAGCCACCGCCTATGTTTTTGCCGAACTTTTCGGTTATGAAGGCAGTTTAGATGCCAATTTTAAAGAAGGCAAGTTATTTTATATTTTCTTTTCAATCCAAATAATCATTGCTACAATTATCACTTTATTGCCAAAAATCAACTTATTTACTTTTACCCTTTATGCAGATTTTTTAAACAGCGCTATGCTTCCTCTTATTTTATACCTTCTTATTAAATTTTCTGAAGACAAAAATATCATGGGCCAACACACATCTGGTAAATTAACTCGAATAACACTTAGATTTTTTAGTATAATCATTACTCTTTCAATTATTATTTCCATTTTTGGTAAACTATTAAAAATTTATTAAATTTATGAAAAAATTAATTGTAATTGCAGATTACGGAAATGATTCTCTTGCTACCCAAGAAATAAAATCAAGCGTTGAAGGTTTTGTAAAAGACTCTAAATCTATAAATATCTCTTTTGTCTCATCAAGGTTATCAACAATCAACACTGCTTTTTTATTATCTCAGTTAGTCTTAACAGAAAACCGCTATGGACAACCTCAGGAAACAGTTTTCTTTGTTAACACTGATCCAAGAATCCAAACTAAGAAAAAAGTTCCTCAGGCTAAAGGAGCAAAAGGCGTAATTATACGCCTTAAATCAGGAATATATATAATCGGACCAAACGCTGGTTACTGTTTTTCTTTAATCAAAGAATTTATTCAGGAAATATATTATTATTCAGGATTAGAAAAAGGAAGTCAGTTCCGCTCTCGGGATAATTATCCTCGAATAATTGCCCATTTAATGGACTACATGGAAGATGAGCTAGATCTAGAACCAACTGATCCAGGAATAATCCCAAATTTAAGAGAAAAATGTATCCTTCATATTGATAATTACAACAATATCAAAACAAACTATACTCATCAAGATCTTAAGGGAAAATTTAGTTATGGAGATGAAATAAAAGTAACTATTAATAAAACAACTAAAAAAGCAAAATATGTTGACAATCTTTTTGGAGCAGAACCAGGGGTTTTAGTCATTTATCCTGGATCTTCAGGACACCGAGACAATCCTTTTGTTGAAATTACAATAAGAAAAACCTTTGATAAAAACGATTTAAGCGCCAGTAAAGATATATTTAATAATGCTCAACCCGAAGACAAAGTAGAGATCCAATAGCTTTTTTGTGATCGCTGAAGGACTTGAACCTTCAACCTCTTCGATGTAAACGAAGCGCTCTGCCATTGAGCTAAGCGATCAATTAAAACTCCGTACCAAAAACCCCACAGACTACAATTTACCTCCATTTTAAAAAGCAAAAGTTTCTAGTATTAAGGTAAAGTATATTTTATCAAAAATTTATAAAAAAAATGATTCCAACTTAATCTAAACTTGACATTTAACAACAATTAGTCCTTAATTAAAAAATGACAAATAAAAAAAGAGTTAACTTTTTTTCTCGGACAATAAAATTTAAATTAGCTTTCATTTTTTACTTCCTAATCTTTTTGTTAATTATCATTACTCTTAAAATTTTCATTGACACCAAAAAAACTCAAGAAATTAAAAAAACTATTCTTCCTCAAACAATCAAAAAAGTTATTAATAATGATAAAGTAAAATTTAAGATTACTGAATTTAAGCAAACAAACGGTCTTTATGAATTTAAACTAAAAATTAATAATCAAAAATATACTTCGTATTTAAGTCATGACGGGAAAATACTTTTTCCAAAAGGAATTAATATTAATGATCTATCCAATAAAAAAACTAAAAAAGTAATACCCTCAACTAATAAGAGCCCCTCTAAGATGTCTAAATAGACTCCTTAGAGGTGGAAACAAACTGAAGCCTGCTACTGCCGTATTTTCCATCTGTTTTAGCGAACTTTAGTTCGCGCTCTTTCTGGCGCAGACTGAAGTCTGCTACTACCACATCTTCCACCATTTTAGCGAAATTTAGTCCGCGCTGTTTTTGGCGCAGACTGAAGTCTGCTACTACTTTACCCACTACCGTTTTAGCGGAATTCATTCCGCGCTCTTTTTGGCGCAAACTGAAGCCTGCTACTACTTTACCCACTACCG
>CAYTFR010000052.1:0-4465 GCA_964437175.1 uncultured Gammaproteobacteria bacterium
TCCGCTAAAACAGAAGTAAATAACGCAGTAGCAGACTTTAGTCTGCACCAAAACAACCCAAAAAAAAATTAAGACTTCTATCTCCTGTTTATTATCTTCTAATAACTACCTAATCCTTAATTTTTTTATTCCAACCAAAATTAATCCGGCCAAAATTATATATTGAAAATAAACTCCGATTGAGACAGTTGTAATCTTAAAAAGAAGAGCAACTTGAGGAAAAGAAACTAAAATATACTGAAGAATAAACGGAGCAATAAAAGCAACTAAGAATAAAGGAACAAAAATAGTTTTTATATTTTTAAGAAAAGACCGATGATTTAACCAAACATCAATTAATATAAATGACTGAATTAAAGTCAAAACTGAAAAAGCAGCTGTTCTTCCAAAAATAACGCCAGCTTTCCTCTCATACCAAAAATAACTAAACAAAACAATAACACTAACCACCATTCCTATGTATAAAATATATTTTCGATCTTTATCCCCCATTAATTTCAAATCTTTATCAGGCGGTTTGTTCATCACTCGACTGCTTTGAGGAGAAAAAGCCAAAACCAAAGCTGGCAAACCATCAGTGATCAGATTGATATACAATAATTGAACCGCATAAAAAAGATGAGGCACTCTAAAAAATAAAGCCATTATTAAAGAAATAGCTTCACCAACATTACATGATAATAAATATTTAATGGCATTCTTAATGTTTTTACTAATATCTCTTCCTTCTTCAATCGCATTAACAATGGTTGCAAAATTATCATCAGTAATAACAATATCAGCTGTTTCTCGAGCCACATCTGTTCCAACCCGACCCATAGCTATTCCTACATCAGCCTGTTTTAAAGCAATGGCATCATTAATTCCATCGCCAGTAACAGCCACAAGATCACCCCTCTTTTGATAAAGTTTAACTATTCTGTGTTTATGAAAAGGAGAGGTTCTGGCAAATATCCTAACTTGAGGGAAGATTTTTAATAGCTGGTTATCAGAATATTTTTCTAATTGTTGGCCAGTAATAATATTGTCCCCTTGTTTTATCAAACCAATATTATCCCCAATTGCTTTAGCTGTCCTCTCATTATCTCCGGTGATCATAACCACCTTAATTCCAGCTTGTCTGGCTTTTTTAAGAGCATCTTTCACCTCTCCTCTTGCTGGATCGTGAAGAGCTGCTAAACCAAGAAAAATATTATTCTTTTGATCAAAAAGATTAGTTTTTTTATTAATTGAAACGGTTTGAAGCGGATGGCTGTAAGAAAAACCTAAAACTCTTAACCCTTTATCTGTCCATTGATTAAAAACTGATATTATTTTCTGGCGCTTTTCTTCAGTCAGCAAAACAACCTTCCCTTTTTCCAGCATCCTATTTGATTGATCTAATATTATTTCAGGAGCTCCCTTATTAAAAACAACTCGTTTAGAAGAATTTCTATTTTCTATAGGCTGAACAACAACTGACATTTTTTTAGAAATACTGTCAAAAGAATCTTCTTTAATAATTTGCCATTTTTTTCTTTCTTTTTCCGGATCAATCCCCATTTTTTTAGCTAAAAAAAGCAAAGCTCCTTCAGTTGGATCACCTAAAACTTCATATTGATTTTCATCTGTGTTGTAAACCAAAGAAGCAGTTGAACATAAAACTCCGTTTAAAATAAATTTATAAATAGGTTTTTCTAACTTCATCAATTTGAAATCCTGATACAAAAATCCATTCACAAATATTTCTTTTACCTTCATTTTGTTTTCAGTTAAAGTCCCTGTTTTATCAGTGGCAATTAAAGTAATACTCCCTAGAGTTTCAATACTGGATAATTTTCTAACAATGGCTTTTTTCTTAGCCATCTTAGAAACACCCAATGCCATTGTCATCGTCATAACGGCAGGTAAACCTTCTGGAACAACCGCAACGGCTAAAGAAACAGCTAGAAGAAATGAAGAAAAAAATGATGACCCTTGTAAATATGAAAGAATAAGAACTATTATTGATGCTCCAACTCCAATCCAGCCAATTTGTTTTGAAAGATCTTTTAGTTTTCCCTGAAGAGGAGTTTCCTCCTGTTTAACCTGAGATAATTTTGTAGCTACTTTTCCAAATTTTGTTTCCATTCCAGTTCGAACAACCTTAATATAGCCTCTTCCTTTTGAGACAATTGTCCCCATAAAGATTTCATCTTTAAGTTTTTTAATAATAGACAAAGATTCACCAGTTAAAGATGCTTCATTTATCTCTAAATTTACTGACTGAACAACCAACCCATCAGCTGGTACTTTCACCCCTTCTTCAATAAAAAAAACATCTCCAGGAACCAAAAATCGGCTATCTATCTCTTTTTCTTTCCCATCCCGAATAACTCTAATTTGGCTAACAGTCATTTTTTTTAAAAACTCTAAAGCTTTTTCTGCTTTTTTTTCTTGATAAATTCCAAAAAAAGCATTTAAAACAACAATTGATATTATCAAACTGCCATCAATTACTTCTCCTATAAAAAAAGAAGTGATGGCTGCCATAAGAAGAAGAATAGTAAAAAAGTTATTAAACTGTTCTAAAAAGATTTTTAAGATCGGCTTTTTCTTCTTTCCTTTGATAATATTTAATCCGTGTTGAGATAAAAGTTTATCTGCTTGTTGAGACGAAAGACCTTTAATCATATCTTTTAGTGTAGCACGAAAATATTTAGAGTTAAATAGAAAAACAGTCGGTAGAATAATAAAGAGTTAAAAATAAAATCTAAAAAAAACAACTCAACTTCTATCTGTTTATTGTATAATATTTTTATTATGAGAAGAATTTTTAAGTTAATTAATAAAAATCTGTTTTTCTCTCAATTAAATATTCTTAATAAAAAAAACGTCTTTAAAAAAACAGATAAAAAAACTTGCCCTTTAATAACCATCTCAAGAGAGATGGGTGCTGGAGGACACCCAATTGCTGAACTAGTTGTAGAAAAACTGGGCAATCCTTGGAAGCTCTATCATAAACAGATTATCCAACAAATAGCTAAAAAAAGCCGTCTAGAAAGGAAACTTATCTCTGAAATTGATGAATCAAAACGGCCATTAATTGAAGAAGTCATCTATGATTTTTTTGGGAAAAAATATGTTAATTTAAGCACTTATTACAAACATCTTGTTAAAGTCATTGCTACGATTGGAAAACACGGCTGGTTTGTTGTTGTTGGCCGAGGAGCTAATTTTTTATGCCCCGAGGCTCTTAAAATAAGAATTGTTTGCGATATGGAACAGCGAATCAAATGGGAAGTTGAATTTGAAAAAATAAGTCGAAAAGAAGCTATTAGAAGAATAAAAACCTCAGATAAAACAAGATATCAATTTGTAAAAACACTTTTTAATTATGATCATAGAAAAGCCCATCATTATGATTTGGTTATTCGAACCAGTAAAGATTTAAGTATTCATGACGCAACTGATATAATCGTTAATCTGGCAAAAAAGAAGTTCAATCTCTAAATAACCTTTATCTTAAAACTTTAGAGTTTATCTACCTCTAGCTTTATTGAAGGACTCATGGTTGTTTTAATAAAGACATCTTTAATATTTCCTTTTCCAACAGACTTAATAAATACCTTTATATTTTCTTCTAAATCTTTATCTGGAAATGAAATCTTCCCAACAACTTGATGAATTAAAGGCAGTTTTAGCTCTGTTTTCCAGCGAATAAAACCTTTGTTAAAATACTTGGCAGTTTCTTCTGGTTTTTTAGAAACAGTTTTTGTTTTCGAACTGGGCATTAATTTTTTGGGACCTAGAATTCTAGCGAATTTAGCTAGTTTTGGCATATAAGAAGGATGAGAAATTAAAACATCAATCCCTTTTTCTCTATCAGAAAAATTAATTTTTCCATCTTCCATCTCTTCTAAAAACGTATCATCAACAATTCTTATCTTATTTTTTTTTCCTGTTCCATGAGGCAGTTCAACTTCATTTTTAAGATCAGGTTTATTGGTATTTATATGGAGTTCAACTGATTCATCAAATTTGGCAAAAGCGATTTTCTTAAGAAGTTTTATAGCTTTTTGTATTGAAGCTGTTTTTTGTTTTTTAATTAATTTTTTTGCTTCTAAATATTTTTTTCCTTGAGAGACTTCTGCTTTTTTTTTCTTTCTTCTAATTTTTTTACCCTTATCATCTTTAGAATCAACAATTTGAGGTTTTTTATCAATTATTTTTCTTGCTGTTTCTTCTTTTTTTAATTGAGAACTATCAACCTCAACCTGAACCATCCGTTCGCCACCTTTTAAACCAACTCCTTTTACTTTTTTCTTTTTCTTTTCAGCTCTTTTTTTTGCTTGCTGTTTTTGTTTTTTTTCTACATTTTCTAAACCTATTGTCCTAATTCTAATTTTACCCATAATTTTAATAAATTTTTAATTTCCTTATTCTCCCCTATTTTAGCGGAATTTCCTGCCCGCCTGCATGCTTTAGCTTGTGGCGGGATTCCGCG
>CAYTFR010000053.1:0-4303 GCA_964437175.1 uncultured Gammaproteobacteria bacterium
TGGTTTTTTTCTTACTGCTTTTTTTACTTATCAGCTAATATTATTTTTAACTAAAAACAAACCGGCTTCATTCATTGGTAGTTCTCTCTTTACTTTTTCATCTCTCCATCTTAGTGACTTCTCTCACCTTCAAATTTTTAATTTCTGGCTTTTACCTTTATCAATCTTATTTTTCCTTAAATACCAAAAAAATGAAAAAAAAAGATATTTTTTTATCTCTATTCTCTTTTTTATACTTCAAACTCTAAACTCTTTTATAACTGGATTATTCATTGCCCTTTTTGTCTTTGTTTACTCTTTAACTAAAAAAAAGTATCAAGATTTAATAAAGTTTTTTCTCATCTCAGGTATTATACTCATGCCATTTATTATTCATTTTTTTCAAGTTTCACAGGAATTTAATTATCAAAGACCAATTACAGATGCGATTCACTTTTCTCTTCAACCTAAAGATTTAATTTCATCGCCTCCTATTTCTAATCTTTTTCAAGTCTTTGGTGATCATAAGCATATTTCCGGCTGGTTAGGATTAATCTTTATTATCTTAATCGGGCTAACTATCCCATGGTTAATTAAAAGAAAAAAATACTCTAATCCATTTTTAATAACTGGAGTAATCGCCTTTATCCTTTCATTTGGACCAGCTTTACACTGGGCAAGAAAAACTATTCATTTACCATTCAAACTTCTTCCAGTTATTCCCTTACCATATACTTTGCTTTATTATTTAATTCCAGGATTCTCTGGCTTCCGCAATCCATCCCGTTGGCTATGGCTGTTTGCTTTCTGTACTTCAATCTTAATAAGCCTTATGATTAAGGATAAACTAAAAAATAAATCTCAAAAAAAACAATTCTTTATATCTTTGTTAATTGTTCTTGGTATTTTTATTGAAGTAAAACTACCATTAAAATTTAGCTCTGTCCCTTCAATTAAAAGATTCCCTCAGGTATATTACTGGCTTAAAAAACAACCTCCAAATACGCCAATCATTGAATTACCAATCTATTATTGGGGAAGTGGTGAAAATTTATCTAAAAATACCCTTCGAGAATATTACTCAACTCTCCATTTCCAACCCCGAATCAATGGTTTTTCCGGATTTACTCCACCCGATTATGAAAAAATAACTAAACAATTATTACAAAAACCACTTAATAACAAGCAAATAAAGTATTTTAAAAAAATTGGAGTTAAGTATATTGTTGTTCATCCTAAAGATTATCCGTTTGAAGAAAAAAACAGATTATTAAGATCTATTAAAGAATTAAAAACAATTAAAAAAATTAAACAATTTAAAGATAAAGTTATTGTTTATCAACTAATTTCTGATAAATCTTTTTAATCTGAAGAGCAGTTCTCCGACTATCAAAAAACTTTTTAGCCCGAAGAGCTGATAAAAAAGATAATTTTTTTCTATACTTATCACTCTCAACCAACAACTGTAATTTTTCTTTTAAATCATTAGTCTCACCCTCTTTAATCAACACTCCAGCCTTATCCAACAACTCTGGAATTGCTCCACTTTGATATCCAATTATTGCTAAACCACAAGCCATCGCTTCAATTAACACCATACCATACTGCTCTTCCCATGTTTTAGTTGTCTTTGAAGGAATAACAAAAATATCTGCTTGTTGATAAACTTCTGGCATCTGTCCATATCTTTTATTTTTAATAAAAACTGATCCTTGAAGATTGTCTTTTTTAATTAATCTTTCTAACTTTTTTTTCAATTTTCCTTGACCAATAATTTTTAATTTTAAATTGTACTCCTTAACCTTTGGCATTTGTCTTTTTACCTTTTTAAAGGCATTATACAAATCCATCACTCCTTTCTCCTCAACTAAACGGCCAACAAAAAGAATTGTTAATTGATTTTTTTTCTTATTAATGTTCAGTTTTGCCTCTCCTCCAATTCGATTAGACCTTTTAATTTTAAATTTTTTCAAATCGACTCCTAATCTAACAATATCAATTTTTTTTCTATTGACTCCTTCTTTAATTAATGCTTTTTTAGCTCTATTTGTATAGCAAATAAAATGATCTGCCTGATTTAATGTATATCTTTTAATATATTTTTTTTTCGCAATAGTTTCGTTGTTAAAAGGAATTGTTTCCCAAGAAGTAACAATTAATTTATGAATTAATCTTTTCTTTCTTAATCTGGCTAGCTGATAACTATAATAATAATGAGGATCAGCTGTTTGGAAAATATCAAATCGAGAAGATAACTTTTCTAATCCAAAAAGAATTTGATCATCACCTAAAATCCGATTAGCCAAAAATTTAATTATTTTTTTCCAGATTCTAAATTTCTCTAATATTTTCCAATCTCCCAGATCACTAATACTTTTTAGCTTAATAACTGGAAAAGGGTATTTATTATGAATTGGTTTATAAGAAGAAAGACCAGTTATTTTAATATCTTTATCATAAAAAACATAGTTCTGGCCTTCAAAATTATTCAAATATTTACCTCTAACTAAAGCTATCTTCATATTTTTTCCAGCTTGGAGATAATCCAACTATAATCTCTCAGTGGTTTTGATTTTAAACATATAACTTCAAAAGATTTTTTATATATTTTTCCCAAGAAAACTGATTTTTTAAATTTTTAAGATTAATAATTTTCTTTTTGCCTTTTTTAACTTCTCTCATCTGATAAAGAAACTCTTCTCTATTAGTGGCTAGATTAACATAAGAATCAAATTCAGGAATAATAGCTGAACGCAATCCAATAACCTGACATCCTTGACTTAAAGCTTCCAAAACAGGAAAGTTAAAACTTTCATATAAAGAAGCAGTTAACAAACAAAAAGCATTTTTATAAATCATTCTTAATTCTTTTCTAGTTAGATAAGGAAAAACTTTGATTTTTTCTGACAATTTCTCATATTTTTTAGAAACACCAACTAAATATAAAAACAGATCTTTATTTTCTTTGACTGCCACTAATTTTAAAAAACAATCAATAATAAAGTCAACATTCTTAATCTTATGATCCATTCCTACATAAAGAAAATACTTTTTGTTTACTGACATAATCTTGTTATCTAAATAACTTGATTGATTAATAATCATATCTTGAGGAATACCAAAAGGCAATATAATTACCTTCTTCAACTTTGGTTCTATCTCCATAAATTCATCTCTAATCTTTCTTGATGAAACAACAATATATAAGGCTCGTTTTATCATCTGTCTCAACTGTTTTTTCATTAAGCTATATGAATCTTTGTAAAATTGACGATAATAATAAAATGATAATCCATGAGAAAAAACAATGATTTTTGCCCTTGAATATAAAGGAAAAGCCTGATTTAAAGCTAAAAAAACATCAGAGGGCTTAAAAAACTCTTCTAAAGAAACCCGCCAAGCCATCCAGTTATATTTTGGAATTAACTTCTTAACATAAATATTTTTTGATCTTAAAACTGAAGAGACCTGTTTAGAATATTGACAAAATGAATAAATCAGATAATTATTATTCTTATCGTATTTTGACAAACCTCTAATAATCTCCTTAGAAAAAGTATAGTTTCCATAACCGCAATCATCTTTTAAACACAAACCTCCTCCATCAATAGCTATTTTCATAATTAAATAAATTAATTTTTGATTTCTTTCCTCAACAAAATAAAAGCCAAAACTAAATTAATCACTTCACCAATGACAGTTATATAAGCGCTAGCTAAATATGAAAACTTAGGAATATAAATAAGATTTAAAACAATATTAAATATCGTTTGAAATAAAAACAAACCAACAACATAATGAGCTTTTCCTAATACATAAAGGCCATTTAAAAGAATTGAGGTAATTAAAATCAAGGGTAAAGAAAAGATCACAATCTGAGCAACAATAATTGAATTTTTAAAATCACCTTTCATTATTAAAGGTAAACCAATTGGTGCTAGTAGAAAAAAAGCACCAGCAATTATTAAACCAATAAAAGAAAGTAAATAAAAATCATTTTTTAACTTTAATACAAATCTATTTTTATTTTCCTTAAACAACTTAACCAAAACTGGAGTAGCAGTTATATTATAACTGGCTGATAAAAACATAAAAGCATCTAAAAACTTATAACCAGCTGAATAAAAACCAACCGCACTTTTTCCTTTTAAAAAGTTCAATAAAAAAACATCAGCTTTATAATACAATCCAGCAAACAAACTTATTAAAACGAAAATATAAGATCTTTTAAAGATTAACCACCACTTTTTTAAATCAATCGAAAAATTTAACTCTTTAATCTCTTTTTTAATCAAAGCCAACAAAACGCCTGAATAACTGTTAT
>CAYTFR010000054.1:0-3964 GCA_964437175.1 uncultured Gammaproteobacteria bacterium
TTTTACCAACAAAAATAATATTAAGGGTGTATTTAGGACTTAGATTATATTCTAAAAGGAGTTTAGATGTTTTTAGTTTTATTTCTTTACGATTTATTTTATAGCGTGAAGAAGAAGTGATGCTTATCATATAAGTGACGTTATTTGATAGTTTTTAATGTTGTTTTCTTCTCATCTCCTCTTTTTCTTTTCGGACCCTTGATGGTTTTTTATAAAACAATCTTTTTCGAACGTCATCAATTATATTTGCTTCAAGAAATTTTTTGGTAAATTTTCGAAACATAATGTTTTTAGATTCACCTTTTTTTTTAGTTACTATTACCATGATTATTATCTTTTATTTATGTTGATAAACTTAAAAATTATGTCTAAATCCCAAATAGAATTTAATCCTTTTAAACTTACAGTTTCTCAGATTTTTTTGAAGAGTAATCTTTCTCTTGTATATTCTATTAAATTTTCTTTAATATTTCAAGGATTTTATTTAAAGTTATTTTTGTTGGAATAGCTTTAGGGTTTTTAGCTGAACCATTTAAAAGCATGATCTTAGAACTATGTAAAAACCAGGTTGCTTCGGGATCTATAACTTTAAGTTTATCATATAAACTGGTTAAATCAATGTTTTTATTAGGCAAAGCTTTTATTCGAAGAAACTTTTTGTTTGGATCTTTTCTAACTACAAGGTGAAATTTCATTTTAAGGGCGAGTTTTACTGCTTCTTCATTTTGAGATTCTAGAATTAATGTTTTCCCCCATTGTGATTGGAGAATAAATCCTTTTTTTATTTCTTTTTCAGCATTAACTTTGTTTTTAAACACTTGGAAGACAGCATTGAGTAAGTCAAAAGTTAAAATAGTTCTTTTTAAGTCGTCTTGGAGAACTCCTTTTAATCCTTCAATAATTTGAGATAAGTTAAAATCATAACGGTCATTTGTTGGGTCTGGATAATAAACTTCAGCAAAATGATCTATATCATTAACATAATTGACAACTCTTCTTAATGGTTCAATGGATTTATTTTTAATATATTTTTTCTGACAGAGAAATTTAAAAACTAAATCTGTCGCTGATGTGTATTCGTTTGTTTGATGATGATCAAATTTACCTAAACCAGTATCAACATGGATAATATTAGGATTAATATCTGCTGGTTTGTTTTGATAGGTTTGTCCAGCTGGAACAAAGGTGATTTGAGCTTTTTTCCATCCGGGTAAAAACTTATTAATTAACCAACAGCTGGTAATAGAGTCAAGATCAACTGATATATGAGTAACGATTAGTTTCATAACTAGATGTGATACAAATTTATGAATTTTAATCTATAAAATGCTAATAAAGATTATTGATTGTCTTCAATATTTCTCCAACCTTAAGTAATTTGGTTTTTTGTTCTTTTCTTTTTTTATACTCAATCTTATCGCCTGTTTTTTTAGAGATAATTAATCTGATTGGAATGCCAATCAGATCACTATCAGTAAGTTTTTCTCCAGCAGAAACATTTTCCCTATCATCATAAAGAGTTTGAATTTTATTCTTTTGAAAAATTTGATAGATCTTATTGGTTTTTTCTTTAACTTTTTTTTCATTTAGATTTAAACCTATTAAATGGATTTGATAAGGAGAAACAGATTGAGGCCAGATTATGCCTTGATTATCATGATGAACTTCGACAATTGTTCCAATTAATCTTGTTGTTCCAATTCCATAGCAACCCATGACTGGATAAAACTTTTGGCTATTTTTATCAGTTATTTGAAGATTAAAAGCTTGGCTGAAACGGGTTCCTAAATCAAATATGTTTCCAACCTCAATGGCTTTATCTTGTTTTAGCTCTTCTTTACTACATTGGGGACACATATTTATTTTTTTATTAGTCAGAAGTTCGTCGTTTTGGCAGAAATGACAATTGGGACAGTAAATAAGATTAACTTCACCAGCTGGGGTAATAATATTAAATTCATGAGAGTATTGTTTAGTGAAATCACCTCCAGAAGCTTGAGTTACCTTAACATCAGAGAGTCCACAGCGTTTAAATATCTTTAAGTATGAATGAGTGACTGTTTTATAAAATCTTTTAAGATCTTTTTTAGTTTGATGAAAAGAATAAAGATCTTTCATCCCGAATTCTTTGCCTCTTAAAATTCCAGATTTCGGTCGTGGTTCGTCTCTGAACTTTTTACCTATATTGTAGACAGCAAGAGGTAAATCTCTATAAGAATTGATAAATCTTTTAACCAAAGGAGTAACAATTTCTTCATGAGTTGGGGCTAAACCGTATTCTTGACCATATTGACTTTTTGTTTTAAATAAAACATCAACTGTTTTCCAACGCTTAGTTTGTTCCCATAATGTTTTTGGATGTAATAAAGGCATCTCAATTTCTTGGCCACCAATATTATTCATTTCTTGTCGAATAATATTCTCAATTTTGGACAAGACCTTTTTTCCCAGAGGAAGAATATTATAAAGACCTGTAGCCACCTGATTAATAAAACCAGCCTTAATTAAGAGTTCGTGATTTTTAGATTCAAATTGAGAAGAGATTGATTTAGTTGTTTTCCCAAAAAGTTTAGAATAAAGCATGTTTAATGATTATTTGTTAACAACAATATTGTGGTTATTATACCCTAATTTATCAAGGACTTTTCCTACGGTTTCTAAAGGACCAGAAGAATAAGTATCAATTATTAAATGATAGTATTTAGGATTAAAAAAATCATAATTACCATAGATTTTTTTCCACTTTTCAATATTTTTAGTTTCTCGACTTTTAATTAGATTTTTTGCTTTTTCAATAGTCAATTTGTCTCGGTTGACAACTCTATCGACTAATAAAGACTCTTTAGAACAGATTAGCAAGACCCGTAAGGTTGTTTTTAATTTACGGGCAATAAAGCCAGCTAACCAGCCTTCAATAACCCATTTTTTTTTGTCTTTGAAAATTTTAAAAACTTTGTCTTCAATTTTTCTGTCAAAGTCATCAGAAACTAAAGTAGCAACAGGAAAAATATTCTCTTTTGTATATTGACGGATGAATTGACCAGTAGATCTAAATTTCCAGTTGTAATGCTCTAAATAAGGTTTTAGATTATTAAGCAAGGTTGTTGTCCCAACACCAATTCTTCCAGAGATACTGATGTTGTTGTATTTAACTTTCATGTTTATCTGAAGAGTTTTACTATATCACTAATTGATACTAAAATTAATAAAGCAATGAGGAGACTGATGCCAATTAAATTTAAATATCTTTCTAGTTTTTCATTGATTTGCTTTTTAGTTATCCATTCATAAATAACAAAAAATAATCGGCCTCCGTCAAGAGCCGGTATTGGTAGAATATTTAAAACAGCCAGATTTAATGATAATAGGGCGGTGAATTCTAAAACAGCGTTTTTACCAACTTTAATGGCTTGGTTGGTATATTTGGCAATTCCAATTGGTCCTGTTACCTGCATTTGAGATTTTTGAAAAGTAATTAATTTAATTATTCCTTTAGATAGTTCTTGAACAATCTTTAAAGTTACTTTGGTTGTTTCAATCAATCCAAAAAAAGGTGCCTGATACCAAGGATATTTTTTGATTTTATAAGATTGAATAATTATTCCTAAAGCTCCTTGATCTTTTGGCGGATTTTTTCTAGGGATTATTGAGAGGTTTAATTTTTTTTGATTTCTTAGAACAACTAGATTTATTTTTTGACCAGCAGAAGCTTTGGCGATATTGATGAATTGATTAATTGATTTAATAATATAATCTTTATTATTTTTTTTAAATTTAATAATTGTATCGTCTTTTTTTAGACCGACTTTTTCTGCTGGTGAGTTTTTTTGGACTTTATTAATGATTACTTTGTTTATTGGTCTGGGTATTCCTTGGACAAATAAAAATGAAAATATAACCCAGGCTAAAAGAAAATTTCCAGTAACTCCGGCAATTAAGACCAATGCTTTTTGCCAATTTTTTT
>CAYTFR010000055.1:0-3909 GCA_964437175.1 uncultured Gammaproteobacteria bacterium
ACCTCTAAGGAGTCCATTCGGCCACCTTAGAGGTGCTTACGCATCTTTTCACCTCGATGAAGTCGTCAACTAACAGAGCAACACCATCCAAAAAGGTTTATGGTTGAAACAACGCGAAACCTCGCCACAAGCTAAAGCAAGCAGGCGGGCAAGAAATTCCGCTAAAACAATGGTGGGTAAAGTAATAGCAGACTTTAGTCTGTACCCAGAGCGCGAACTAAAGTTCGCTAAAACGATGATGGTAACGTAGTAGCAGACTTCAGTCTGCGCCCAGAAACAACGTAGAATCTCGCCATAATCTAATGCATTACAAACGGGTAAACTACTATCCACCATTTATCTCTATCAGTTATAATAGAGAATTGTATGAAAAAAACAACACAGATCAAGATTATTTTAAGTCTTTTTTTACTTTCGCTTATTTCAACCTATTTTTTCTTCAAATCCTCAAACATCAGTCCCCAAAAAATAAATTTTAATAATTTTTCACCTCAAGAAAAAGAATATACAATCTTAACTAATAAAAGTTTGATACCAAAAATACAAGTAAGATACCCTTATGTCAGTACTCCTCTTTCAAATGAAAAAAAATATTTTTTAATTAATTTATTAGAACATTTAGATCTAAAGCAAAAAAAATATGATCAACTATTCTTTGCCTCAAAAAGGCTAGCTGAACTTTCAAAATGGAGAAATAATATCCCAATTAAACTAAAAAACAATCGAAATAATCTCACTAAAATATTAACAACTAAAGAATTATTAATCTGGTGGGGGAAAAATAAACCTAAAATTTTTGAATTTAATAAATATAGCAATTATAATTCTTGGGAAGCAACATTAGCCAGATATTATCTTTTATATAACAAAGCAATTAACAAGTCTAAAAAAGATAATTTAGAACTTAAACAAGAATATGGCTATTTAAAAAAACACCAACAATATTTAAGCTCTGTTATTTTCAATTCTTTCAAATCAAATCAAGATAAGATTTATCTTCAATCTCTAGCTGATAATATATTTAGTTCTCTTGAAAAAAAATTAACCAAGCAAATAAAAATTCCTCAACAAAATAAAATCCAATATAGTTTAAATAATATTGTAAAAGAAAAAGAATGGGGGACATATCAATTAACAATTGATTTAAAAACCTATCCAAATTTAAAAGACATCCCAATAACAATAAAGTTAAATAATAATCTTTATTACCCCGAATATAATAAAAAATTAAAGACTTTAATCTTTAATAATATTAAGATTGATAATCATATAGCTAAAAATCAGGTCATTACTTTAAACTTCCCTAAAAAAAATATTTTAAAACAAGGTTATTGGATAAAAACAATAAATTATCAAAATAAAAAACCAAGTTATAAATATATTTTTTCATCATCTCGTTCTTTTAAAAAAGGTCAATATTTATTGAATATTAATTATCAAAATAAAAAACCAATCTCTTTTCAACTTAAATTAAGTTATCAAAAAAAATCTAAAAAGAAATCCAAAAAAATAAAAACAATCTCTGATGATTTAATCAATCAGAGTCTTTATCCTCACTTAAAAAGAAAAGTCTATTCCAAACAATTAACAATTCTAGATTCTGATAAAAAATATATAAAATCAGAATTTATAATTAATTCATTAAATAAAATTACTCGAAAAGAACTTCTATATCTAAAACCACATTTATATCCAATTTACCAGCCAGAAATAGAACTAAACAAAATCTCTTCTTTCTCTAATATCAAACCTCAAATTAATTATGAAAAACTAACTAATAACCAATATTTAATTACAGTAAAAAACACCACTCTTGACCAAGAAAACTATATTTTATCTTCTTTAGGATTTGGCTGGAAAAAAGTTTGGCAACAAAAACCAGATATGACTACATATCGTTTTAAAATAACCTTTTGGCCAAAAACAGTTATCAGGAATTTATTATTCTTATTAACATTTATTTTTATAATTCTGGGTATTGATCTTTTTTATAAACTAAGAAATCCTCATAAACCAAGTTTTATTGATATTCTTTTTTCTAAAAAAACTATTAAAAAAACAAAATTCTACTTTTTTATCCCATTTGTTTTTGTCTGGAAATTAATTAAAAAGATATCCTCTAAATATAGAAATCTTCTTTTTTATTTGACAATTCTCGGCATATTTTTTGATGTCTTTTCTTTTCCTAGAAACTCTGATCTTTTACTTCTAGCTTTAACTTTCTCTTGGACTTTGACAATAATTGGATTTAAAACAGAAAGCAGGACATCATTTGTTCTTGCTTTATTTTGGTTAATATTAACTCCTTTCTTTTTAATTTTAAAAAAGGATATCATTGCTGAAAAAATGGCTGTTTGGACATATATGATGCTTGTTGTTGGAACAATCCAATCGATTATTGAACTAAAAATTGATTCTTCTGGACTTAACTCACCTCAAGAGTTTGCTCAAACTCTAAATAAATCGAAATTAAATCTGTTTCTAATTAATTTAGGAGGCTTTTTAATTTCTAAAATTTATTTACATTTAATTCAAATAAAAAATAAGTTAATTAAACTATTAAAAAAATATCTTTCTCCCGAACCAAAGACTTTTTTACAAATGATTGTTTATTTATTAAAGATAGTTTCTATTATTGTTTCTGCCTTTTTAATATTGTTTTTCAGTGGTCTTGTTATTAACAAAACCAATAAAGAAATCAATAAGATTAAAAAAGATTTACATAGAAAAAGTCTTAATCCTAGAATTGAAAAAGTTGAGCCAACATTGGTTTATAAATCAACTAAAGTAATCTTATTTGGAAAAAACTTTGGTTGGAATCAAGAAGATCAACTCAGAATTTATACGACACAAGGCGAGATCAGACCCGATTTAGTCAATGATACAAAAATAATTTTTACTATTCCTCTTCATTGGAAAGAAGGAGAAATAGATATCTGGCTTGGCAAACTAGTTGGATGGGAAGGCAAAACAATTCAAGCCTTTTCAAATACTGTGAAAATCAAACTTCTTCCAATTACACCTAATTTCACCTCTCAAGATGACCTATTCTTTAAACAACTAAAAAAACTCAATCCTGAAACAAGAAAAATAAATGGGTATAATTAAACCTATGAAATCTAAAAAAACTCCTTTAATAATTGGTTTTTTATTCTTTACAGGATTATTTTTCCGACTAAAAGGAATTTCTACCAACCATTCTTTTTGGGCAGATGAAGCATTTGTTTCAGGAATTGCCAAAGGACTTGCTTTAGGTCATTTAACATTCTTTCAAACAATTAAGATTCTTGATTATCAACAACTTTATGGATTAACAACTGCCTTGTTTTTTAAAATATTTGGTGTCTCTGAATTTTACGCCAGACTTCCAGTTGTTTTATTGAGTAGTTTTGGAATTATATTGGCTTATTTAGTGGCAAAAAAATTATCAAATAAAAACGGGGGAATATTAGCTGGATTTATTTATGCTTTTTCCCAACTCAACCTAGCTCACAGTACCCAAGCCAAACCATATGCAATTCTTCAAACTCTCCTTTTAGCAATTATTTATATTTTAATCACTGAAAAAAACAAAGGTTTCTCTTTAAAAAAACATATTTTAGTTATTTTTCTTCTAACTGTTTCTTTTTTTTATCAACACCTATCAGTTTTGTTTTGGATATTCTATCTAACTTATTTATTCCAAGAAAAAAAATCAAAAATCAAAAAGCTTGTTAAAAAACCAAAAATACTTTTTATTATGGCAACTCTTTTTATTTTTTGGGGTTATCTCTTCAATGTTTTTTATTATCTAAAACAGGGAAAAGAACATAGAGATGACTCAAGATATTTTGAATTGTATGATTGCCTTTTAGAGTCACAGAAAAGTAAGAACTATTTCCCCAACACTCAAATTTATCATCAAGTTGA
>CAYTFR010000056.1:0-3889 GCA_964437175.1 uncultured Gammaproteobacteria bacterium
GAATTTTAAAACAAAGGAAATTACTGTTTTTACAACCAGAATAGACACTATTTATGGGGTAACAGCCTTAGTTATTGCTCCTGAGCATCCTTTTGTTGAAGAGATTTTAAAGATCAGATCAAAAAAGAAGATAAAAGACTATGTTGAGAGATCAAGAGCAAAATCTGATTTACAAAGAACAGATTTAAATAAAGAAAAAACAGGGGTTAAAACAGATTTTTATGTTCTTAACCCTTTAACTAATGAGAAAGTTCCTATTTGGATAGCTGATTATGTTGTTGGCTGGTATGGAGAAGGAGCAGTTATGTTGGTCCCGGCTCATGATAAAAGAGATTTTGAGTTTGCTAAAAAGTATAAAATTGAGATTAAAGAAGTAATAAAAAAACCAACGATTAGAACTCAATCTGGTAATGGAATTAATTCGAGTCAGCCATTTACTGATTATGGAATCTTAGTTAATTCAAATGAATTTACTGGTTTAAAATCAAAAGAAGCGATTAGAAAAATCACAAAATATTTAAAAGAAAAAAAAATTGGTCGAAATAAAAACCAATATCATCTTCGTGATTGGATTTTTTCACGTCAGAGATATTGGGGGGAACCAATACCTATAGTTTATTGTAAAAAATGTGCTGATAATAAAATAACTTTTTTTGATACCAATAGATTTAAAGAATGGAAAAAAATGTTTTTTAATAAAGATGAGGGGGCAAATGACTTAGGAAAACATAATCAGACCACTAATAAAACAGATCAAACTATTTTAAATAGAGTCGACAAAAACAAAGAATTTTTATATGGCCTATTTCCATTAGAAGATTCAGGATTACCATTAAAACTACCCTATATTAAATCCTATAAATCAACAAAAACAGGAAAGTCTCCATTAGCTGAATTAAAAAATTGGGTAAAAACTAGTTGTCCTCAGTGTGGAGGGACTGCTAAAAGAGAAACAGATACAATGCCTAATTGGGCTGGATCATGTTGGTACTTCATAGCTTTCTCTTTTGCAAATGCGTTGGATTCTAGATTAAAAACTTTACAATCTAAACAAAGTAAATCCTTAGATAATGTTAATTTTGGAAATTCGAATTTATTTAAAGTTTGGAATTCAGAATTGAGGCCTTTATTAAAAAAATGGTTACCAGTTGATTGGTATATAGGTGGAGCAGAGCATGCTGTTTTGCATTTGTTATATGCTAGATTTTGGATTCATATCCTTAATGATATAGGTTTAGTTGATTTTCGAGAACCATTTTTACGCTTAAGAAATGTGGGGATGGTCTTGGCTGAAGATCATCGAAAAATGAGTAAATCATTTGGAAATGTTATTAATCCAGATGATGTTATAGCCTCAAACGGTGCTGATGCTTTACGTGTCTATGAAATGTTTATGGCTCCATTTTCACAAGAGGTTTCTTGGTCAATTAATACTTTACGAGGTTCTAGCAGGTTTTTATCAAGAATTTGGCAGATATACAACAACCCTGCTTATATAACCAACACAGAAAATGAAGAGGACGAGAAGCTTGTTGTTAAGCTTCATAAGACTATTTATAAAACAACCCAAGATATTACCAACGTGAAATTTAATACAGCAATTGCTACAATGATGGAGTTTATAAATAGTTGGGAAAAAAGTTTCGGAAAAAAACAACGAAAACTTTTTTATAAACATGCCAAAAAGTTTCTTCAGATTTTAGCTCCATTTGCCCCATTTATAACAGAAGAGATTTGGAAAAATGTTTTTAAAGAATCAAGTTCTATTCACAATAGTTCATGGCCAGAGATAAAAAAAGAAGATATTCAAGAAAACGTGTTGATTCTTCCTATTCAAATTAATGGAAGGTTAAGAGCCACTTTGACCATTGATCAACAAGGAATATCAAAAGAAACGATCGTAAAAAAAGCTTTAAGAGAAGAAAAAGTAAATAAGTATCTTCAAGAGAAGAAATATAAAATAATTTATATCAAGGGGAAGATCCTGAATTTTGTTATTCAGTAGTAAGTAATTCTAGGGTTTAAGAAACAATTACTTGAATATTAATGGTTATGTTGATAGAATTTCAGATATTGTTTGGGTCCGTAGCTCAATGGTAGAGCAGCAGCCTTTTAAGCTGTTGGTTGTGGGTTCGAGTCCCTCCGGACTCACTTAAAAGTTGGAGTATTTTAAAAATATTGATATGATCTAGGTAATGAAAGTTCAAAACTTTGTTTTAAAAAACAACCTTCAAGTAATTTTAATTGATACTCAGGCTTTTCCTTCTTTAACTGCGTTACTTCTTATAGGGGCTGGATCAAGATATGAGAATAAAAAAAACAATGGTATTGCTCATTTTTTTGAACACATGGTTTTTAAAGGGAGTAAAAAATATCCAAATGCAATAAAGATGTCATCAAGTATTGAAAGTATTGGTGGTGAATTCAATGCATTTACTTCAAAAGACTATACAGGATATTGGGTTAAAGCCCCGACCAAACATTTTGATACAGTCGTGGATGTTTTGTCAGATATGATTCAACATCCATTACTCAAAGAAAAAGAGATTGAAAGAGAAAAAGGAGTTATTGTCGAAGAGATCAACATGTATCAAGACTTGCCCCATAAAAAAGTTTTTGATATTTATGAAAAATTATTATATGGAAATAATCCTTTAGGAATGGAGATAGCTGGAAGTAAAAAAACAGTTTTGGAATTTAATCGACAGATGTTTACTGATTATATAAAGAAGCTTTATCAACCAAAAAACACTGTTTTGGTCATTGCCGGAGGGTTAGAAAAAAATAAAAATTATTTAAAAATAATTGAAGAAAAATTTATAGATTGGACTAATGGAGAAAAGGCTTCTTTTGAAAAAGTAAAGGAAAAACAAAATAAATCTCAAATTTCGATTTTTCATAAAAAAACTGAACAGACACATTTTATGATTGGTTTTCGAGCCTTTTCATTGTTTGATGAACGAAAATATTCTTTAGGTGTTTTGGCGGCAATTTTAGGCGTTGGAATGTCTTCAAGGTTGTTTTATGAAATTAGAGAGAGAAGAGGTCTTTGTTATTATATTTCAACAGGGCGGGAACATTACCATGATGTGGGTAGTTTTTACACTCAGGTAGGTGTTGGGACAGACGTGAATAAACTTAAAAAGACAATAGAATTAATTTTAAAAGAGCACAAGAAGGTTTCTCAAGGAAAGATTAAAGATAAAGAAATTAGACGGGCAAAAGAACTTCTTAAGGGAAGATTATATCTTTCTTTAGAGTCTTCTAATAATGTGGCTTTATTTTACGGACGGAGACAGATTTTACAAGGAAAGACAATCTCTCCAGAAAATATAGTTAAAAAGATTGATTCAGTTACAAAAGATGAGCTTACTTCATTGGCTTCTGATCTTTTTCATCAGGACAAATTAAGCTTAGCGGTGGTTGGGCCGGTAAAAGAGAAAGATGTTTTTAATAGTATTGAGTATAGCGATTAGAACCTCTAAGGTGGTCGAATGTACTCCTTGATTAGCACCTCTAAGGTGGCCGAATGGACTCCTTAGAGGTGAAAGTATGGATTAATTTCTAAGTATTCTAAACAATTGCCAAACTTCATCCAGAGCGCAGAATAAATTCTGCTAAAACGGTGGTGGGTAACGTAGTAGTAGAAGGAAACACGTAGTAGCGCACTTCAGTCTGCGCCAAAAATAGGGCGGAATCCCGCCACAAGCTAAAGCAAGCAGGCGGGCAGGAAATTTTGCTAAAACAGGAGTAGGTAAGGTAGTTAAAATAGGTTTCTTTAAAATACACGTAGTCCATAGTTTACTTCTAATACAACTTATACACCAATTACATTAAATAGATGTAATTCTTAATGATCATGTACTACATATAGTACTTGACATACATG
>CAYTFR010000057.1:0-3640 GCA_964437175.1 uncultured Gammaproteobacteria bacterium
AAGATTATTCTAATTGCAAACCAAATCAAAATTCTTTACAATGTAGATTATGCGTCTTTATAATACTCTAACTAAAAAAATTGAAAAATTCAAACCTCTTAATCCTTCTAAAGTCACCTTTTATTCCTGCGGACCAACTGTCTATGATTATACTCATATTGGTCATCTGCGAACTTTTGTCAATAATGATTTATTAAAACGAACCCTAACTTTTTTGAATTTTAAAGTTAATCATGTCATGAATGTGACTGATGTTGGTCATTTAACCGGCGATAATGATACAGGTGAAGATAAACTAGAAAAAGGAGCTAAAAAAACTGGTAAAAACGTTTGGCAAGTATCAAGATACTACACCAATTTTTTTCTAAAAACATTAGATTCAGCCAACATTATCAAGCCAAATATTTTATGTAAAGCCAGTGATTATATTAGTTCGATGATTCGAATCATCGAACTATTAGAACAAAAAGGATGTACATACCAAACAAAAGAAGCTGTCTACTTTGATGTTTCTAAATTTCCAAAATACGGAAAACTCTCTGGACAAAAACTTGAAGATAAGATTAAAGGGGCCAGAGAAGAAGTCTATGTTGATCCGAATAAAAAAAATCCAGCTGATTTTTCTTTATGGTTTAAAAAAATCGGCCGATTTAAAAATCATACTATGCACTGGAATTCTCCTTGGGGAGAAGGTTTTCCTGGCTGGCATATTGAATGTTCAGCAATGGCAATGGAGCTTTTAGGCAAAACCATTGATATTCATAGTGGAGGAATTGAACATATCCCGGTTCATCATGAAAATGAGATCGCCCAATCTGAATCAGCAACTGGAAAAAAGTTTGTCCGTTACTGGTTTCATAATGCCCACCTTTTAATTGATGGTAAAAAAATGAGTAAATCCCTTAATAATTTTTATACGATTCAAGATCTTCAAAAAAAAAGAATTGATCCTTTAGCGATTCGACTCTTGTTTTTACAAACCCATTACCGCCAAAAACTTAATTTTACTTGGCAATCAGCTAAAAGCGCTCAAAAAACTTACAGAAAACTTAAAAATTATGTCTTACAGCTTAAAAAACAAAGGGCTAGAACAACTCTTTCTAAAGAAAAACTTAAAAAAATAAATATATATCGAGACAGATTTGCTCAAGCAATTTCTAATGACCTTCAAATACCTCAAGCTGTAGCTATAATGTGGGAAATGTTAAAATCTAACATCCCTTCAGAAGACAAACTAGATCTTTTATTTTTTGATTTTGACTCTGTATTTGGATTAAAATTATCAGAAATTGAAGAAGAAAAAATTCCTCAAGAGATTATTAATTTAGCTCAACAAAGAGAAAAAGCCCGAAAAGATGAAAAATTCAAAGAAGGAGATCAATTAAGAAAAGAAATTGAAAAAAAAGGTTATACTATTGAAGATACCCCTCAAGGTTGGCAACTAAAAGCAAAGTAACCCCCGGTGTTAGTTTGTACCTGAACCTTGGGAAAAAAACTCATTTTTTAATTCTATCCAATATTGATTTTGTCGACAAAGATTTTTAAAATCGTTTTTATTTTTTAAAATATATTTAAGTCCTTCCTCTAAAAATATTGTATTTTGCGATCCTTTGAATAAAACAATTGATTGAGAAGGAACATTTTCTTTAAGATATTCT
Source organism: uncultured Gammaproteobacteria bacterium (assembly GCA_964437175.1). Taxonomy (GTDB): domain Bacteria; phylum Patescibacteriota; class Microgenomatia; order UBA1406; family GWC2-37-13; genus CAYTFR01. The sequence continues at coordinate 1,659 of CAYTFR010000057.1, forward strand.
CCCAAAAGAACTGAATTTTTAAACCATTTGAGCTCTTTTAACTGCGATTTTGGATAATGAATCCCAATATACTCAACAACATATTTCTTAGTTAAAGAACCAACACAATATAAATAATCAACCTTATAAATAATCTCCTCAACCACTAAATGATGTTCTTTTTCTGCATACCTTCCTAATTCTCTCATCTCTCCAAAAACAAAAATCAACTGTTTGTTTGTTTGTTTTTTTATTTCATATGCCATCTCTAAAAAGGATAAAACAGATGCCCGAGAAGCATTATATGAAGAATCAATAATAATCGAGTTATTTATTCCTTTAAATACTGATGATCTTCCATATGGCAAAGAAAAGTTATCTTCTAGTGATTTTTTTATCTGGCTAATTTTTAAACCAACTGATAAACCAATTAAAATTGCTGACCCAAAAACTTCTTCATAAACCTTAGGCAATAAATAATTTTTAAAGGTTAAGCTTATTTCTCCTTTATTTTTTATAAAAAATCTAAATTTTGTCCCTAATAAACTAATTTTATAACCTAAATAATAAATATTATTATTTTTAGCTTTACCAAAACTCAACAGCTTTTTATCCAAAGGCTGACCAACTTTTGACTGAAACCTTTTACTTTTTACTTCTTTCACCACATAATCATTATCTTGATTATAAATCCCAATCTCACAATTAGCTTCAGAAATAATTCTTCCCTTTTCTTTAGTTATTTTTTTTAGTAAAAAATCCCTGTCTTTTTCTGCTATTTTTTCAAACTGCATCGTATGAACAGGATAGACATTTAGAAAAACCCCAATATCTGGCTTAACAATTGTTAATAAATAACCCATATTTTTTGGTGGATAAGGATCATCAACTCCCATCTCAATTATTAAATATTGGATGCTTTTAAGATAAAAAATCCCAAAAGGGGAGAGGATAATTAACCTTAACCAATCTAAAAAAGAATAATCTCCAACTTGCAAACCCAATATCCCTAAAGGGATTCCAGTCTCAGAATTACCTTTTTTAATAACTTTAGTTAAGTAATAATCTTTTAAGATAGAAAAAACAGCGTTTCTGGTTGAAGATTTACCAACTGAGCCAGTAATACCAATAATTTTAGGCTGATTTAATCTAATCGCTATTCTCGCCCAAAAACGAAAATAATATAGAACCAACCACGAAACAATTCTTTTAATCATACTAGGCTAATTATACAATAAATATAACCAGTTGATTTTGAGCAAAAACACATCTTTTGATAATTAATGTCAAGAAACACAAAATAAAACAGAGAAGAAATTATTAATAAAGATTAAAGAGAAATATGATAAAATAAGATTGATATGGCAAGCAAAAGCTTTGATCATTTTATTGAGTTTATTAATCACCTTAAAGAACTGGATATAAAAGAAAAAGATATTCTTACTAGACGTTTAAAAAAACAAACTCTTAATCAAATAGGGAAAAAGTATGGTTTAACTGGAGAAAGAATAAGACAGATAGAAAATCAGGCTTTAAAAAAGCTAAAAACAACCATCTGTCAACTAAGGCTTCTTGATTAAAGTTGTTCGATTAATCTCTTTGCAACATACAATTACAAAAAGTTTAGAATTAAACAAAAAACTAATTTTGAAAAAAACCATAATTTTGAAAAAATAGCTCAAACTTTAGGGATCTAATCTTCTATTCTTTCTTATAAATCCTTATCACAGGATGATCAAAAACTGTCCAGGTCTCCTCAGCTTCTTCATCAGGAAATTCAATCAAGGTTTTATTAAATAATTTTATCTTTGGATAACTAGAAAATTCTGCCACTTTAACAAACCCCAGTTTTTCAGAGAAAAGTTTATCATAATACTTATTAAGCAAAGGATATTTCTTTTTCAGATAAAAACATTTATTTTTATAAAAGAAATAATTTTTAGTTTTAACTTTTAAATTTTGATTTCCTTGATAACAAGTCTCATTCATAAAGACCCTTCTTG
>CAYTFR010000058.1:0-3635 GCA_964437175.1 uncultured Gammaproteobacteria bacterium
TGGTGACCCCAACGGGATTCGAACCCGTGATCTCCACCTTGAAAGGGTGGCGTCCTAGGCCACTAGACGATGGGGCCTTTTATTAGTAAACAAAACTCTTAAATAATGCCGTCAGCCTAATTTTTTTTTCAAATCTTTTAATATATCTCTAGCCATGTCCTGTCCCCCAAGACCAAATGCCAATCCCCCAGCAATAGTTATCATTGCTACAATTCCAGTAAACAAAATTTTTATCAAATCTTGGGCAACACCAAGCTGATTTAAAACAATTAAAACAGTAAAAAATATTATGGCTGATTTGGCTAAAAAAGCCAAACTATTGGCTGTCTTTTTCCCTAATGTTTTCACACTATGCCGAACCAAATCAGCGACTAAATTTCCTGTCACCAAACCAACAAAAGCAATAACAACCGCCACAACCACATTAGGGATATAAAACAAAATCTGGTTTAAAACAACCGTTGCTCTTGACAATCCCCAAGCCTCTAAAGTTGGAATAAGAAACAATATTATCACTGTCCATTTTAAAATCTCAATTAAAATTTCCTTCCAAAATTTCACCTCAGTTTTAGTTGTCAGTTTAGTCTTACTAAATACATATTCCAATCTAAAAAAAGTAATGACTGTAGACAAAATGCGTTTTAAAAGTTCTGCCAATAATAGACCAATAAAAAAAATAATTAACCCTCCTAAAAAACTAGGAAGATAATCAATTAATCTCTGCAAAAAACTACCAACAATAGAATTAATTAACCAAAACATAGATTAATAAATAGGCATTTTCAAATTTTTAAAATGTTTTAACTCTAATACCTTAAAAAACTTATCTAATACAATACTCACAACATCCAATCTTAGTTTATTATTCTTATAGCCATTTTTCAACAGAAAATACTGAATAGCTCTTTTTAAGTGCCTAATCTTACGCAAATTAACAGCCTCATGAGGTTTACCTAAATAATATCCAACTCTTGTTTTCACTTCGACAAAAATTAAAGTTTCTTTTTTTTTAATAATAATGTCTAATTCTCCATAACGGGTTCGAAAGTTTTTTTCAACTAAAGAATAGCCTTTTTTCTGAAGATAATCCCATGCTTTTTCCTCACCTATTTTTCCTATCTCTTTCCTATATTTTCCCTTAACAACCATCTTATTTTTTCTTTTTAGTTTTATAAAGTTTTTTCCGAATTTCCTTAGCAGACAAATCTCTAATAAAATAAGCTCGAGCTTTTTTAAAAGAAGATTTTTTATCCAAAACAATATCTTTAATATAAGGTGAAACTAAAGGAAAAATTCTCTCAACTCCAACACCTGACCGAGTCATCTTTCTAACAACAAACATTTTATTTTCTTTTTCTCCTCTAATTTTAAGAAGAATTCCTTGAAAATTTTGGACTCTTTCCTTATCTCCTTCTTTTATTTTATATGCAACAGTGATTGTATCACCAACATTAAACGGTTTATCTTGAAAAACAAACATTCTTGCCATATAAACTAATTATAACATTAAGTTATTAAAAATTAAGCTTTATTTATTTAATCTCTCTTTCCAATTAATTTTCTGATCCTAAAAAAGACCAAGTAATCATCTTTTCTCAATTTTTATTAATTCTCATTTGACAGACCTTTACTGCTTAAGTATACTTAGTAAGCGTGAAAACAAAATTTGTATTTATCTCCGGAGGTGTAATCTCAGGTTTAGGAAAAGGAATTGTTTCTGCATCAATCAGTCTTCTTTTACAATCTTATGGCTACAAAGTAACACCAGTCAAGTGCGAAAACTATCTAAACTTGGATGCTGGAACAATTAATCCAATAGAACACGGCGATCCATTCTTGTGTCAAGACGGCACAGAAGCAGACATGGATCTTGGTAGTTATGAAAAACTACTAAACAAAGACCTAGGTAAAAACAACTTCATTACAATGGGACAAATATACAAAACAGTCATTGATAAAGAACGCCGTTTTGAATACCAAGGAGAAGATGTTGAAGCTATTCCCCATATTACTGATGAAATTCAAAAACGCTGGCTACAAGCAGCTAAAAAAAGTCAAGCTGATATAGTTGTGGTTGAACTTGGAGGAACAGTTGGAGAATATCAAAACATCTTTTATTATGAAGCCGCCCGAATACTTTCTTTAAAAAATCCAGGAAAAGTTATTCATGTCCATGTTGGTTATATGCCCACTCCCCATCATTTAGGAGAACCAAAAACAAAACCCATCCAACTCTCTGTCAAAACATTGAATTCATTAGGTATACAACCAGATTTCATTGTCGTCAGATCAACAACCACTCTCGATCAAAGACGAAAAAAAAGATTTGCTTTATTCTGCAATGTTCATCCAGAAGATATAGTCTCAAATCCAGACACTAACTTAATCTATGAAGTTCCTTTAATAATGAAAAAACAAAACTTCCACAATAGATTGCTTTCTAAACTTGATTTAAAAAAGAAAACAACTGATCTAAAAAATTGGGGAAAATATATTTCAAAACTGAAAAAAATAAAAAAATCCAATAAAAAAATCAATGTTGGTATTGTTGGAAAATACTTTGCCACTGGAAAATACCAACTTCGCGACTCTTATGCAGCTCTTTTTGATGCTCTCCAACATGCATCTTGGCATAATGATTTTGATGTTAATATGATCTGGATCGATGCTGAAAAAGTAGAGAAAAACGGACTAAAAAAATATATTAAAAACATAGACGGACTAATCGTTCCAATTGGATGGGGAAATCGAGGAGCCGAAGGAATGATTAAAGCTGCTGGATATGCAAGAGACAACAAAATTCCTTATCTTGGATTATGCTATGGCATGCAACTAGCAGTTGTTTCTTTTGCCAGAGACATTATTGGCTGGAAAGATGCTAATACGACTGAAAACGATCCACAAACAAAACATCCTGTTATTCATCTCATGCCGTCTCAAAAAAAATACATGAAACACCGTGCTTATGGCGGAACAATGAGATTAGGAACCTGGAAAGCAATCGTTAAAAAAAATACTCGCGCTTGGGATGCGTATAATAAACATCATGGTTTTATAGATAAAAAAACCAGTTTAACAAGCGAAAGACACCGCCATAGATACGAATTTAATAACAAGTTTATTAAAAACTTTGAATCTAAAGGATTAATTATATCTGCCCGATCAACAGAAGAAAATCTAGTTGAGATTATTGAAATTCCTCGTTCCAGTCACCCATTTTATTTAGCTACCCAAGGACATCCAGAATATAAATCACGACCTCTAAAACCACATCCTATTTTTATTGAATTTATTAAAGAAGTAATAAAATTTAGCCAACTTTCTTAACTTCTTTTCTTTTCCCCAAAGAAGAATAAGTATAAAGCTTATCATCGTCTTCATCTAGAGTTAACTTATGAGATCCATCACAAAAAGGCTTATTTTTACTTAAACCACACATACAAATCCATTTACTCTCGCCTCCCACTTTTATTTTTTTAGGCTTTTTTTCTTTATGTTTGACTAATCTCGTCATATATAATCACCTCCTTTAAATAAGTTTTCTTTTTATCGTTTTAGCGGAATTTCTTGCCCGCCTACATGCTTTAGCTTGTGGCGGGATTCCGCGCTCTGGATGAAATTTGAACCTTGGGTTT
>CAYTFR010000059.1:0-3583 GCA_964437175.1 uncultured Gammaproteobacteria bacterium
AGAGTTTGATAATTAAGAGTTTGATAATTAAGAGTTTGATAATTAAGACTTTGATGATTAATAATTTAATAATTTAATAATTAAGAGTTTAATGAGGTCTTTTAAAGTTAGACTCAATAAGTCCGATGGTAAAAAACTGGTTAGCATATTTTAAATCTTTCTTATCAAGTGTAGTCCGATGATTCGAATCATCAGACTTAATTAAGTTGTGCTTTGTAGATTAAGAACATATTCTTAAAAAAATTTATTAGTTAGAATTTATCTCAATATGTTTAAAAGGATATTAATTTAGATAAAGAGATGGGGAATGTTGGAAAAAGTGATGTAAAAGCGTCTAATATTATTTCACCCTTAACAGGGTCTTTTATGACGATATTTCCAGTAAAGAACCACGGAGATTATCTATTTTAGATTTGAAATTTCTTTGTTTGTGATTTGTTTAGATCAATTAGGAATTAGAAATTTAAAACCATAAAATTCAAGTTTTAAGATCTGGTTTTGATATTAGTCCGCTGATGAGATGAATTATTTACCCCTTTTTTGATAGGAAATATAAGGTAGTAGGCCTAAAAATCTAGCATATTTGATTTGTTTTGTTAATTTGCGTTGATGTTTAGCGCATAACCGTGTTTTATCTCTGCCTCGTATTTTTTTACGAAAAGAGATAAATTTTTTCAAATTATCAATATCTTTATAATCAGGTCCGGATTTGTACTGGCAAAAAAAACATTGAGGCATATTTTAGTAAATCTAAAAACTAATATTTTAAAAAGGGATATCATCAGGTTCTATTTTTTCTTCTTTATCAGAAGACTCTGTTTTTTTTTCTTCTTTTTTATCATCTTTTGTTTTTTCTACTTTTTGCTTTACTTCTTCTGAGTTTTCAGGCTCTATCTTTTCTTCTTTTTTATCATCTTTGTCTATTGGTTTTTTTTTGTTAGCATTGATTGTTGCATCACTTGAGTAATTAGATGATAAAGAATCAACTGTTTTTCTCCCAAAGATCATAAAATCATTTAAAACAATTTCAGTAATTGATCTTTGTTGTCCATCTTTACCTGTAAATGTTCGGTAAGTTATTCTTCCTTCTAGATAGATTTTTCTTCCTTTTGTTAATAATTTACTGCAGAGCTCAGCCAATTTTTGCCAAGCAATTATTCGATGAAATTGTGTTTCTTCTTTTTTTTGACCTTCATGAGTCATCCAAGAGCGGTTTGTTGCCACGCCAAAAGTGCAAACAGCTGTTCCATTTGGGGTGTATTTTAACTCAGGGTCACGGGTGAGGTTCCCAATAAGGGTTATTCGGTTTAAAGATCTTGCGGACATAGTATTTAAATAATAAATTAATAATAAAAAGGATTATTAAATCCTTTTTTTGATAAATTACTTTTTTTTAGTTTTTTTATTTGATTTTTTATTTGATTTCTTTGTTTCTTTTTCTATTGTTTCGTCCATTAATAATAAATATCGAAGAATTTTTTCATTGTAATTTAGATTTTTCTTAAACTCTGATATCTTGGTTTTAGGTAAATTAATTTTCCAAATATAAAAAAAGGCTGAGTCTTGTTTTTTTATAGGATAAGCCAATGATTTTTTTCCCCAATTTTTTTGTTGAAGAATTTTTCCTTTAAACGAAGTAATAATTTGCTCGATTTTTTTTAGGTCTTTTTCTTCTTTAATAAGAAAAGTAAATTCGTACTTATTCATGATTCTTAACTTTTTTATCTCATGACCAGACAGGTATGGTTAATTTTAATAAACAATACAAAGATTAAACTTAAGTTTTTATATAATAGTACTTATTGTTTTAAAAATCAAGTCGAAAAAAATAAGATTAAAAATAAAATGTCAAAACTCAAAAATACAATTAAAAACTTAAATTTATACTATAGTAGTTTTATGAATTTTAAGAAATTTTTTTATATTAAGATAATTTTATTTTTAATTTTATTAACTGTTCTTTTTTATTCTCGTTTTGTCAATTTAGATTGGGGTCTTCCCTACCCTTTTCATCCGGATGAAAGAAATATGGTTTGGGCTTTAGAGGGGTTAAGCTGTAAAGGATTCTCAATCTCCAATCTCCAATTTTCAATTCAAAATTGTTTTAATCCTCATTTTTTCGCTTACGGACAGTTTCCTATTTATTTAGGATATTTATTAATCCAGTTATATTTTTTAATTATTGGTAGATTAGGATCAATTATTAATTTTCAAGAAGGAGCTTATAGCTTACGGTTTATTTCTGCTTTTAGCAGTATATTGACAGTTGTTTATGGAGTAAAGATTGTAGATTTTATAAAGCAAAAAAACTCTAAAACAAAGATTTATTATCGACAATCTATATATTATCTAATAACTATTTTTCTTTTTATTTTCTCACCAGGATTAATCCAATTTGCTCACTTCGGAACAACAGAATCCTTATTAATGTTGTTTTATACAGCGATTATTTATTTCAGTTTAAAAATTATTCATAAATCTCACAAAGTTCAACAAAATATTATTTTTTTATCTCTAATATCTGGTTTGGCGATTGCGACTAAGGTTTCTGCTGTTGTTTACATTTTAATCCCAATACTGGCAGTTTTGATTAACAATAAAAACAATCTTAAAAAAAAGATAGTTACTCTTTTGAAATTGGTTTTGTTAACTGCCTTTTTTAGTTTAGTCTTTTCACCTCATAATTTAATTAATTTTAATGACTTTTTAGGAACTTTAAGATATGAGTCTGATGTTGCTTTAGGAAGAGTTATTCCTTTTTATACTCGCCAATTCATGCGGACAGTTCCTTTTCTTTTCCAGTTTAAGTATATTTTTCCTTATGCTTTGGGTTGGCCAGTTTTCATTTTTTTTATCTTAGGCTTTTTTATACTTCCTTTTAATAAAAAGATTAATTTGATGAGGTTGGCTTTTATTGTTGTTTTTATTCCTAACGGATTGTTTTTTGCCAAATGGACAAGATTTATGTCTCCTGTTTTTCCAATAATGTTAATCTTGGCAATATTAACTTTATTAAAGTTATTTAATTTGGCAAATTTAAAGTTTCAATTCAAAATCCAAAACTTAAAAGCTCTTAAATTTTTACCTATATTTTTAATTTTTGCTTTGTTAATTTTAACTTTTTTGATGGCTTTACCTGGTATTGCTTATTTTTCAGTTTATCAGGATTCTGATGTTCGATTTACAGCTTCAAATTGGATGGATAAAAATATCCCTGATAGATCTTATATTCTTTCTGAGACAGCTAATGTTGTTGATCTGCCGATGAGAGTTAAAAGTCAAAATTTAAAACTCAAAAGTTATTATAATGTTTCTTTTAATTTTTATGATCTTGATGAAAGTAAACAACTGCAAAGAGAATTGAAAAATCATTTAACTCAGGCGGATTATATAATTATTCCGTCAAGAAGGGTCTTTATGAATGAGACTTGTTATCAAGGAAATCAAAGTTTAAAAGTTAAAACTAAAAATTATTTTTTTTATAAAAATAAATGTCTTTATCTGAAAAAGAAATATCCTTTGCTTAATGAGTATTATGATAAACTTTTCTCTGAAAAACTGGGGTTTGTTAAAGTGGCAGAAT
>CAYTFR010000060.1:0-3275 GCA_964437175.1 uncultured Gammaproteobacteria bacterium
CTGTTTTAGCAAACTTTAGTTTGCGCTCTTTGCTCTATTTAGAACCAACAATGATCAATTAAATTTAAATATTAAATTCCACTTTCATGGAATGAATAATTTTAAAAGACTTGGTTTATGAATTAAAGTTTTAATATCATTAAAATCAAAATTACCGTCTTTATCAAAATCAATTGGTATCATTGGCTCAAAAACTATTGAGTTAATTCTTCCTGACTGGAATGATTTTTCTTTTTTAAAAATAAAAGATTTTTGACGGGGTAAATAATAGGGCTTTAAAATAACCAACCGATGCTTTTGACCAAAACTAATATTTTGGATGTTGTCAACTATTCCTTTTCCTTTAACAACTCTAATTTTTTTTCTTTTAAAAACCAACTGTTCATTGGGGCCAAAAATCTGAATCTCAAAATCATCATCTTTTGTTTTAAATTTTGGATAGGTTTTAACTTTAAATTTAAGGCTCGGTAAAGGCAATAACCTATATGCCCATTCTTTCCCTTGAAACAATTCTTTTTTATCTTTTTCTAAAAAAATAGTTGTTTTTTCATTCCCTGTTTTATGATTGGTTTTAAAATAAAAATCAATTGTTTTTTCCTCGTTGGGCATTATGCTTTTTATGTCAGACAACAAATAATCAAGATCCTCTTTTGACTGATTTTTAGCCACTAATGAATAGCCAGTATTTTTATCCCAAAATCCTTGACCAGTGTTTTTTAATGAAATCTGAAAATGATAGTTTGATGAAACAACTAAATCTTTTGGGAAATTAAAAGAGATTTTTCCAGACTCAACAATCTCTGGCTCACCTTTTTGTTTTTTCATCTTTTGGATTAAATAATATTGAGGATAAAAACCATCCTTTCCCCCTTGAAGACGCCATGAAAACTCTTGAAAAGGAACGCTTTGATAATTTAACAAAAACGGAGTTACCCCTTTAACTTTATCATCATTAAACCAGACATCTTGATAAGCCAATTTTATTTGTTGGGGATTAATATTATTTTTCCAACCGGTTTCTGTAATAAAAACCGCCAAGTCTTTTTTAATTCCCAATCGTTTTAAAAGATTTAATTCCCACTGATAAGTCCGAACCGATCTTCTGCCAGAACCATAAACTGAACCAATGTAGTTTCTTGGATAAGAATGAGATGCCCAGCCATCTATTAAATCAAATAACTGTTTTTTATCTTGGAGATTGCCCTTTAAAAAAGATAACCCTTGTTTTATAAAAATTCTTTCATCTTCATATCTTGGTGGCCTGGAGGGAGCTGAAGCATCAAAACCAGCCAGCATAATAAAAAAGTTTTTGTTTTTCTCTTTTAAAGTCTTACTAAAAGAAAAGGCTGTCTCTACATAATCTTCTGGATCGACTCTTCCTCCCCATTCAGATCCATGATTGGGTTCATTAAAAAGAATTATATAGCGATTTTTAATCACCCAGTTTAAAGAATTTAAAAAATTAGCCCATGAAAGAGCATCTTCTTTTTGAGGTTTTTTCCAAACATCTCCCTGAGGTTGAGTCGCTAATCTAATTAAAGGAATTAAATGAAGTTTTCTTAATTGGTCAAATATTTGTTGCCATTTTTTTAGATCTCGATCATTCTCTTGGATAACCAATGTCACATAACCCCAATCTCCACCATTGGAATTAACCAAATCTGAAGCAGCTTGAATATCTTTATCGCTCGGTTGAGCTAAATGAATACCAACTTTGTTATTAGGTTGAGAATAACTATTAGCATCTACTGGCTTAACTAATACACAAAGTAAGATTAAGATAAAAGTAATTCTTATTAACATAAATAAAAATACTTGGGTTTGTTTAAACTCTTGGTAAAACTATAGCGAACATAGGTTGATATTCCAATACAAAAGCCAAAAATATCTCCTGGTATCTGAAAATACTCAACGCTCTTGGCTAAAATAAAAGCATTGGAAGAAATAATGTATTCCTTCTCTTTAAAATCAACAAAGGCTTTTTCATCCACTGATCGGATTTTATAAACCTAATTTATTTAAGTTAAAACCCATTTGTAATCCGAGTTTAAATAACTATTAGTAGTTAATAATTCTATCAAATTAATCGCTTGTTGGTTATAATAATAACTATGAATTTAAAAAATAAAACTATTGTTGGTATTTTTGCTCATCCTGATGACGAAGCTTTTGGGCCAGGAGGAACCTTAGCTAAGTTATCACATAAAAACAATCTTTATCTTTTGTGCGCTACAAAAGGAGAACTCGGAGAAACCAATAATAAAAAACGTTCTTTAGCTGAGATTCGAAGCCAAGAATTAAAACAATCAGCCAAGATTCTTGGAATAAAACAGGTCTTTTTTCTGGGCTTTAAAGACGGCTCTTTATGCAATAGTCTTTATCAAAAATTAGCTGAAAAAATTCAAAAAAAATTAGACATAATTAAACCTCAAGTGGTTATTACTTATGAACCACGAGGTATTTCCGGTCATCTAGATCATATTGCTGTTTCTTTAACAACGTCTTTTGTTGTTAATAAGCTTTCTTATGTTGAAAAACTTCTATACTATTGTATTGATGAAAAACGACGACCATTAAACCAAAACTATTTTATTTATTTCCCTCCAGGATATAAAAAAAGTGAAATTGATCTAACCATAGATGTCTCTCCGTTTTGGAAAAAGAAAATGGAGGCTATTAAATCCCATCAATCACAAATAAAAGATGTTAAAAAATTAACAACCATCTTCAACAAAATGCCTAAAAAAGAACATTTTATTTTTAGTAGAGATCTGTCTTAACTCTTTTGTTTAAAGAGTAAAAAACAATTTTGACTTGACTATTTTATTTATTTTCTTTAAGATTAGACTCTCATTGTTAAAAATTAATATTATTTTTATGCCAGCTAAACATATTTCCAAAAATGACTTCAAAAAGGAAGTTTTAGACCATAAAGGAATTGTCTTTGTTGACTTTTATGCTGAATGGTGTGGACCTTGTAAAATGACTTCACCGATTGTTGATCAGCTCGCTGATGAAGAAAAAGAAGTAGTTTTTTTAAAGGTTGATGTTGATAAAAATCAAGACTTAGCCAGCCAATACTCAGTCTTTTCTATTCCCACTTTTATAATCTTTAAAGACGGTCAGCCAGTCAACCAATTTGTTGGAGCAAAAGACAAACAAGGATTTAAACAAGAGATTGATAAAGTAAAGAATAAATAATTAACAGTTAGATTTTAACAATAAACTAACTAATAATCCTAACCACTATTCCATGCATTTTTCTTCACGATTCA
>CAYTFR010000061.1:0-3268 GCA_964437175.1 uncultured Gammaproteobacteria bacterium
ATAAATATTATTATTCACACACCCAAGTTTCTTTTTTTAGATGAACCAACAATGGGATTAGATGTTGTTATGCAAAAAAATCTTAGAGATTTTATTAAAAATTACAATAAAAATTTTAAAACAACAATTATTCTTACCAGCCATTATATGGAAGATGTCAAAAAACTGGCTAAAAGAGTTATCATCATCAATTTGGGAAAAATCATTTATGATGGAAACTTACAAACGATCATTGATAAATACGCCAGAAACAAACTTATCACTATTTATTTAAAAGAACCTATAGAAAAAAATAAGTTATCAATCATTGGTAAAATAAAAGACTATCAAAAAACAAAAATTATTTTGGCGGTTCCTAAAAACCAAGCTAAAGAAAAATCTATTACTCTTTTAAAAAACTTTCCTATTAATGACATCAATATTGAAGATCCAAAAATAGAAACAATCATTAGAAACGTTTTTAATCAATCAAATTGAAAATGAGATATCTGAAAATTCTAAAACTAAACTTTGAAAAAGTATTTGAACACCGAGCTCGATCATTTGTTTGGTTTACCCTTTCAGTAATAAACCCTTTGATAATGATTTTATTCTGGAAAGGAGCAAAACTCAACGCCAATTCGAACATTACAAACAAATGGAATATCTCTTCTATTTCAGCCTATTATATTCTTTTAATCATTGCTTCATCAATTCTTATTTCTCATATAGAGGAAAGTGTTGCCTATTATGATATTAGAAAAGGAGAACTCTCAAATTATCTTTTACGACCCATCTCATATTATTGGATAAAGTTAACAGAAGAAACTCCATACAGAATATTACAGGGAATTTTCGGTATAATTACCTTTTTTATTTTCACTTTTTTTTTAGGCAAACTTGTTTCATTTCATCAAAGCAATCTATTTTTAAACATTATTATAGCCATCAATAGTTTTTTTATTTCTTTTACTTTTAAAATTAGTATGGCCCTTCTAGCCTTTTGGTTTATTAATATTAGTGGTATTTTCAACACTTTTGAAGTTGTTAAAGCTGTTTTTTCTGGGATTATTCTTCCTTTAGAGCTTATGCCCGAGATCTTAAAAAATATTGCTTTTATAACTCCTTTTCCTTATGCAATCTATTATCCAATCATTGCTTTTCAAGGAAAACTTACCAGTTTGCAATCAACAAAAATAATTGGCATCCAGTTTTTCTGGATCTTTATTCTTACCCTAACCTACAAATTTTTATGGAAAAAAGGAATTAAAAAATTCACTGCTGTTGGTCAATAATATGAGACAATACCTAAAAACTTATAAAAAAATAATCCAGCTTAATTTTGCTGACCTTCTTGCTTATCAAATGAATTTTTGGAGTGAAGTCCTATCCAGTTTTATCTGGGGTTCTTTCCATTTTATATTAATAATCATCTTAACATCAAAAACAAGCTCTGTATACAATTGGAGTCGAGACGAATTAATTCTTCTTACCGCAACCTTTAGTATTCTTTGGGGATTTTTTCACATTCTATTTACTCGCAATTTCTCAAAATTAGCAACAATTATTGATTTAGGAGAACTTGACAGCTATTTAATCAAACCTATAGACTCTCAATTTCTTTTATCTCTTAATTATATAAACTTCACTGGAATTGTAAGAGTTTTACTAGGAATTTTAGTTAGTATTTTAATTATCAGTAAAAATCATATCCATATCTCACTTATTAATTTATTTGGCTATATTGTTCTTCTTTTTTTTGGTTTAACTTTGATCTACTCTATTTGGTTTATAGTCACATCCTTTATGATCTGGTTTACCAAACTTTCTAACCTAATTGATTTTCTATATAATATTTCTGGTATATCAAAATATCCCCCCAGTATGTTAAAAGAAACAAAAAGCTTTATCTTTTTTATTCTTTTTCCAATTACTATTTTTATATCCACTCCAACTAAAGTTTTGTTAAATAAAGTATTAACTGGAGATGTTATTTTGTTAATAATTCTAAGCATTGTTTTTCTTGTAATCTCTAATCTTTTTTGGAAGTTTGCTTTAAGATCCTACACCAGCACAGGAAATTAAACTGAATCTTTATATTTTGATCAAATAAATCTGGCAACAGATGTATATCTGTCAGTTAGGCGATGTGATTTTTTCTCATCCTTATTATTCGTTTTCTTCTGGTCTTACTTTTTCTGTTTTGAAAAAAAAGATAGGTTAGGGGTGAATTTCATTTTTCAAAAACCTTTATTCAAGTTGATTTAAAATTTTAGTTAACAAAGCGGGTCTATTAGTACAAATTTAATTTCATGCGTTTCTTCATCAAAATCATCAATATACAAATGACGATTTAGCATACCATCTAATGATCCCACAATCTCTAACTCCTTAATTATTTCTGGTATTTCACTATAAATTCTTTTTCTCAGTCGTGTTAGTTCCTCGTTTATTTCTGGGTGTGTTTTTGCTTCGTTTATTGCTAGTTTTTTATCTTCAATATTTTCCATAACAATAATATCCTGAGTGGCAAAATACACAATTGGAGTTCTGACTTGATCTGCAAGGCCTGATTGCTTTAGAGCGTATTCAAGCTTGGCTACTTCTAATCCACCAACTCTTAGTCGCTTACCGTCTAAGTATCTTTTAAATCTTTTTATTGCAACTGATTCTGTGTCACCTAAGTCTAAAATGGAAACTTTTCCGGAATATCCAGCGTCATTATTAACATTACTGTCTTCAGTTATAGTTTTAGGAGGTCTTTCTTTACCAGTTTTTTCATCAATTTTTTTGAGTAATCCAGGATTATCCTTAAGTAATCTTTTCCCCTCGTTTGTTACAAGCAAAGCCCTGGGTATTCTATTCCCTTCGTTATCATCAACGTAGCTACGTTTCGAAATAAAAAGTATTCCTTCTTGTAATTTTTGTATTTTAAAAATATTTAAAGCTTCATTAAAGATAGTATTGGCGTTTATTGGTTTTCCGCTCAATTCCATTTTACTAGTATCACCAATAACAGAAAATTCTGAAAAAAGTTTTTTAGGACCATCAGCTTTTTCTTGTATTTTGATTGGTTGTATTTCCGATTTGGGGATATATGCATACCCTGATTCATTATCAATCATTTTTTTATTAATAAATTCACTTGCGGAGGAACGAAACAAGTAAATTTTTTTTTATTATTCCCCCTATTAAATAAAATAAAAAATCAAATTCCTTATTTCTTAAAGCCCACCAAAAACATTTTAAAAATAAATTTTTAAAAATGTATGTCGTTTAACGTTCCAGT
>CAYTFR010000062.1:0-3251 GCA_964437175.1 uncultured Gammaproteobacteria bacterium
TCTTGATAAGCTTTTTCTTTGGGTAAAAAGGCTTTTGTTTTTACCCATTTATTTGGTTCGATTTCTTTGTAATGATTAAAAAAATGCTTGATTTTCTGTTTAGTTGTTTCATCAAGGTCAGAGATGTCTTCAATCTGGGAAAGAAATGGATCAACCTTTTTTGTTGGGACACCAATTATTTTGGTGTCTACACCTGCTTCATCTTCCATTTCAAGTAGTCCGATTGGTCGGACAGGAATAACAGATCCTGGCGCAACAGAATAGGATGAGATAACTAAGACATCAGTTGGATCGCCATCTTCAGCATGAGTATTGGGTATAAATCCATAGTTAAATGGATAGAACATGGCTGTATAGCTGAAACGGTCAACAAAAATAAGCCCGCTTTTTTTATCAAGCTCATATTTGATAGATGAACCTTGAGGAATTTCTATAATAACATTAACCTCTTTTGGAGGATTTTTTCCAGTTGGTAGTTTTGAGATATCCATAAGTTTAAAAAAATTTATAACTTTTTAAAAAGCAAACTTTGCTTAACAATTATACATCTAGGTTGGCAAGTTTTGCATGGGTGACAATAAACTTTTTTCTTGGCGGAACTTCATCACCCATAAGCATTGAAAAAACATAATCAGCTTCTTGAGTATCTTTAATTTTAACTAGTTTTAAAACTCGATTTTTTGGATTCATTGTTGTTTCCCATAATTGATCAGGATTCATTTCTCCTAATCCTTTATAGCGTTGGATATTGATTCGAGGAGGTGTTTTTTTTGATTTTGGTTGTTCTTTAGAGAACAATTCAATAATTTTATCTTTTTCTTCTTCGCTGTAAGCATACTCAAATTTTTTACCAGAGTTTATTTTATACAGAGGAGGTTGGGCAATATATAAATGATTTTTATCAATAACGGTTGATAAATGTCTTAAGAAAAATGTTAATAGCAATGTTCTGATATGTTCACCATCAACATCAGCATCAGTCATGATAATTATTTTATGATAGCGTAGTTTATTAGGATTAATTGTGTCTCCTATTCCCATTCCTAGGGCAATAACCAGATCTTTTAATTCTCTAAAGGATAATACTTTATCTAGATAAGCTCTTTCAGTATTTAATATCTTGCCTCTTAAAGGAAGGATTGCTTGATATTTTCTGTTTCGACCTAGCTTGGCTGAACCACCAGCAGAGTCTCCCTCAACAATAAAGAGTTCGCATAAACTAGGATCTTTTTCTTGACAATCAGCTAGTTTGCCAGGCAAGCTGGCTCCATCAAGAGCTCCTTTTCTTAAAACAGCGTCTTTGGCAGCTTTGGCAGCCAATCTTGCTTTTTGAGCTAATAATACTTTGGATAAAATTGTTTTGGCTGTTTTAGGATGTTCTTCAAAATAAACATCTAGATATTCACTAACTGCTTGACGGACGATTTTTTGGACTTCAGCATTGCCTAATTTTGTTTTAGTTTGACCTTCAAATTGAAGATTAGTTGAAGGCATTTTTACATAAACAATAGCGGTTAAACCTTCTTTTAAATCATCACCAGTTAATCCTTTATAATTTTTTTCACTAAGTTCTTTTCGAGCGTAATTATTAATAGATTTTGTTAATGAAGTTCTAAAACCAGTTAGATGGGTTCCTCCTTCATGGGTGTTGATGACATTGACGAATGAGTGGACTGATTCTTGAATTGAATCATTATATTGTAAAGCTACTTGGACTTCTTTATCTTGGTATTTTTTTTGGATAAATATAGGATTATGTAAACCTTTTTTACCCCGATTTAAGTCTTTTAGTAAAGAAAGGATTCCTCCATCAAAAAAATATCCAATTTTTTGGTTATTTTTTTCATTCTTTATTTTAAAATAAAGATTGTTAATTAGATAGGCTCGTTCTTTAATTTGTTTAATAAATTTTTGATAATCTATCTCAATAGTTTGTTTGAAAATCTGTTCATCAGGAATAAAAGAGATTCCTGTTCCTTGAGAAAAAGGAAAATTAATGAGAGATTTTTCTACTTTTTTTACTTGATTGATTGGTTTTCCTTGTTTATATTCTTGGCGATAGAGTTTTCCGTTTCGTTTAACCTCAAGGATTAAATGTGATGATAGAGCATTAACGACCGAGGCGCCGACACCATGAAGTCCGCCAGATATTTTATAGGCTGATGAAGCAAATTTACCTCCAGCATGAAGTTTTGTCATTACAACCTCAATGGCAGATTTTTTATATTTAGGAATAATTTCATTAGGAATTCCTCGACCATTATCAATCACTGTTAGGTAATTATTTTTGCCTATAGTGATTAAAACTTGATTGCAAAAACCAGCTAGGGCTTCATCTATTGCATTGTCAACAATTTCATTTAAACAATGATTAACTCCATCCTGAGATGTAGTTCCTATATACATGGCTGGTCTTTTCCTAACTGGTTGAAGACCTTCAAGGACAACAATTGAGTCGGCGTTATATTGCATAAATAATATTGTCTTTATTAAGACAAACTAAATTTATTTTAGTTCTACTTTGGCACCTGCTTCTTCTAATTTTTTCTTCATTGCTTCTGCTTCTTCTTTTTTTATTTTAGTGGCGACATCTTTTGGTGCTGATTCAACTAATTTTTTAGCATCCATTAAACCTAAATTAGGTTGAATTTCTCTTACTGCTTTAATAACTCCAAGTTTATTTGAGCCAATATCAGTTAAAACAACATTATAAGTTGATTTTTCTGCTTCTTCTTTTTTATTCTCTGAAGAAGTACCAGCTGATGAAGTGGCGACTGGCATAGCTGAAACACCGAATTTCTCTTCTAGATATTTAGCTAATTCAGCTAATTCAAGAACAGTTAATGATTCAATATCCTTAGATATTTTTGATAATTTTTCCGGTAGTTTTTTATCACTTTTTGTTTCTTGAACAGGTTCTTTTTTGACATCTTTTGCTTTATCTTGATTTTTTTCGTCTAGATTCTTTTTATCTTGATCATCATTACTCATATTATATCACCTCCTTTCTTATATTTACCAATAAACGTAGCATGAGGTGTGTTCGGATAGAACAAAAAAGCCAAATGCTAAATTATGGTTGATATATTATTTTTAATAAAATTTTTAATTTTTTTATTCTCCCCTGTTTTAGCGGAATTTCCTGCCCGCCTGCATGCTTTAGCTTGTGGTGGGATTCCGCGTATTTTAGCGCAGACTAAAGTCTGCTACTACCATATCTCCTACCGTTTTAGCGAACTTTAGTTCGCGCT
>CAYTFR010000063.1:0-3160 GCA_964437175.1 uncultured Gammaproteobacteria bacterium
AAATAAAATTTCTATTATTCTTATTGACTTTGGTCTGTCTTTTCGTTTACAATCAAACTATGCTTCAATTCTTGAAAAAAATCATCAATATCAGTCAAAAAACATTAATTGTTTTAGCCATTTACTTTATTGTCATTAACCTTTTTATTCTCTTCATCTCAAAAGACAAACCAAAATTAACTGTTAATCCAGTTAAAAAAACCCGCCAGCAAATATACAAAATCATTAATGATCCTAAATTACAAACAAAAAAAGGCAAAATCTCAATAAAGATGTATCAAACAGTTCTTTGTACTCTAATAGGTGAAGCCTGCACTAAAAACCCTCAAGATGGAGATAAAAATTATAGCCATAGCTTGTTTGGTTATATGTCTAAACTTATTGTTATGCCTTATGGTAATCCACCAGCTTCTGGAATTTATTGGGCTTATTCAGGTCTGCAAAATGTTGGCTTTGTTCCTAAAACCTACGCGGCTGAAGGAATCGGCTTTGGAGCTATCAAACCTTTAATGAATCTTTGGAAAGTCTTCCGAGATATTGCTTATCTAATTCTAGTTCTTGTTTTGATTACTATTGGTTTTATGATTATGTTCCGAATGAAGATCGACCCTCAAACAATTATTTCTATAGAAAACTCTCTTCCCAGAATTGTCTTTAGCTTAATTTTAATTACTTTTTCTTTTGCTATTGCTGGCTTTTTAATTGATCTAATGTATGTAATCATTACTATTTCTATCTCAATTCTCTCCCAAACAGATAAAACAATGAATCCTCTTCAACTCCAAAATAAATATCTGACTGGAAGTTTTAGTAATATTTGGGATAGTTTTTTTCTTAGCAAGAATAATACTCCTCTTTTAGGAGGTGCTTTTAGCTTATTTCATCTTGGTGACGCGATGTTGAAAATCTTACCAAGCTTTTTTAATGATATGATTAGAACTGTTGCTCTTTTAGTTGTTGGTTATCCCCTTCTTCAAATTGGCCTTAGTGTATTTAAGGGGACAAAAATGGCTGAAGTTTTTAATAATATTAGTGTTTTAGGTGTCTCTATAGGTGATATCCCTGGATCAATATTAGGTGTAGGCGGTGTTGCCCTCTTATTAATGTTTACTTTGTCATTAGTTGTTTTTTTTGGCGGTGGCATAATCTTAGGATTTTTAATCTTTTTTACCTTACTATTTCTTTTATTTAGAATCTTTTTTACTCTTTTTAAAGCTTATCTTCAGATCCTTTTATTAATTATTTTTGCTCCTTTATTCTTGCTTTTTGAAGCCTTTCCAGGCAAATCAGCTTTTTCTTTCTGGTTTAAAAATCTACTTGCTGAAATATTAACTTTTCCAATTGTAATTATTCTATTTCTTGTTGGTTATATTATGACTAATTCTTCTTTATCAACAACAACTAAGCTTTGGACACCTCCATTTTTATACGGAATCGATCCTAAAGCATTTGCTATTCTTTTAGGGACTGGATTAATTTTGATGATTCCTGACTTAGTAAAAATGGCTAAAGAATTAATGGGAGTTAAACCGCTACCTGGTATGAGCCTTGGAGCTTACTTTGGAGGAGTTGCAACCGGTGTTGGTGGAGGATTAGGACTTTTTAGTCAATTTAGCTCTTTAACATTGGCGTTGCCTGGACTCCAAAAAGCTACTTTAGGCAGACTTCCATATATTAGAGATTGGCTAAGGGATTCACCGAAGACACCAGGAGCTCAAGATGAAGATAAAGATGGAAAGACCTCTGGACAAAATTCCTAAAAAAGGATCATAACAAACCTAGAATCACTTTCCAAACCCTGGTATTTTTAATATATCAACTCCAATTAATTTTAAGATAAAAACCGAGAAAATAATTAATAACAGCCCCATAACACAAGAAGTAAGTAGTTCTTGAGCTTTTTTGATTTTCTCTGGATTACCTTTTGATGTCTGTAAAATAAAGGCTGAATAAATTATACAGAGCAATGCAATTATTCCTGCTAAACCAATTCCCCAACCCAAAAGATTGTTTTCAATAAAACCGCCTAAATTTGCATAAACACAACCAATTCCTGTCCAAACAGCTCCTTTTAAGACACATTCTTGACAGCTTTGTTGTTCAGCCCTCTCTAGATTATTACAAAGGCTAGTTAAACTAGAAAGACTCGGCTTATTTTCTCTAACGCATAAACAATCTTTATTATTTGCTTCTTTATGTGTCGCCTTAGCTCCATTTACACACGGAGGAATTGGAAAAGCTGTTCTAAAAGCAGATTCCGCCTTAATTACTGCTAAGTTAGCAAAAGATAAAAGCACTCTTGATAGTGATTTTAAAGGCTTAAGAAGAATATTATTATTACCTTGAAGAGGATCTAAATAAGGAACAACTTTTGAATAGGCACAACATTTATTATTTGGAGCATCAGGAAGACCACAATTCACACCAGGAAGAACATCAAAAAGCGGTTTAACTGAAGTCAACTGACCTTGAACTTGAAAAGATGAAGGAGTTAAAAATAAAAAGAAAGCAATTATTAATAATAATCCAAATAACTTTTTCATATATCTATTACACCTTATATTTTATTAATTCTCAACTACATTTTTAAATTATTTTCTTATTTTTGTTGACTTTCTTCAGATTCCTTAAACGACTCACTGATAAATTTAGAAATTAGATATAAAGCTAACATGGTTGCTATATCAGGAATCACTTCAGTCATTAATAATTTGGACCAATCCACCCCAATCCCTTTAGAAAGACGATCAAAAGAGAAAGGACCTGTTTCTCCAATCGCTCCCATCTTAACTAAATTTTGAAAATAAGCATTTATCCCATCTGAGGTTAGCCTAAAAGCTGATTTTCCCACTCTTGACAATTTTGAAAGAGAAAGTTTGCGACCTAAAAATAGTTTAACTACTCCTCCTATCAAAAAAGGTAATCTAGCTGAATAATGTTCTTGGAAAAAACGAGCTACAACACCAGCTAGATAATAGTTAGCCTCATAGATTTTTCTTTCACCAACAATTCCTCGAATACTAAGAAGTTTTTTATGAACCTCATATATTTTATTAAAATCACCAGTCATGGCAATATCAATAAGCAAACTATCTAAATGTAACACTGCCTATATACCTTGCGTCCTAGCATGACAGTCTATATCTCCTCTACCAACTTC
>CAYTFR010000064.1:0-3113 GCA_964437175.1 uncultured Gammaproteobacteria bacterium
CAGAATTTGACAAATCAGTTATTTTATGTTCTTATTGGATTTGGTTTATATTGGCTTATAAAAAAAATTAAGAATTTATTTTTTTACCAAAACTATCTTTTTTTTTATTGGTTGTTTATTGGATTTTTAATTTTAACTCTTTTCTTAGGTTTAGAAGTTAATGGTGGCCGTCGTTGGTTAAATTTATTTTTTTTCCGTTTTCAAGCATCTGAGTTTTTCAAAATATTTTTTATATTGTTTTTAGCAAATTATTTTAAGATTACTAAAGATAGTTTTAATCAATTTAAGGTTTTTATCAAAAGTTTAGTCTTCTTTTTAATTCCTGGATTATTAATATTTAAACAGCCTGATTTAGGGAACACTTTATCCCTTTTTGTTATTTATTTATCTATGTTGTTTTTTTCAAGAGTTCCTAAGAAATATATTTGGTACCTCATAATTTTATTCTTACTCCTTACTCCTTTTGGTTGGTTTATAATGAAAGATTATCAAAGAAGTCGGATAATTGCTTTTATTGCTCCTCAAGTTGATCGAAGAGGTGTTTCTTATAATATGATTCAGTCAATAATAGCTGTTGGTTCTGGCAGATTTTTTGGCAGTGGATTGGGTTTAGGAACCCAGTCCCGACTTTATTTTTTGCCTGAAAGCCATTCTGATTTTGCTTTTGCATCATTAGTTGAGCAGTTTGGTTTTTTAGGAGGGGTTGTTGTTATATTATTATATTTTTTTATTGTTTTGTTTTTAATAAAAAAAGCAAAAAGGTATTTTTTCATGCAAGATAAATATTTTTTTCAGCTTTTATTATTGATAGGATTTTTAACTTATTTAGCTTTTAATGTCATTGTTAATATTGGAATGAATATTGGTATTATGCCCATTACTGGGATTTCTCTTCCTTTGATTTCTTATGGCGGGTCAGTAATTGTTTCATATATGCTTGGTTTAGCTTTACTGCCTGATGATTAGAACAAGTAAAAGTTGGGATCTAGAATCTAGAATATTGAAGATGGAGTTTGAATAATAAGACAATAAATGAAAAAAATTTGAACGGATACATTTATTAGTTTTTTGGCTAAAGGTTTTTAAGTAAGTAGAAGAAATAAAAGGAGTTAAGAGCTATGTATATTTTAGATGGTATATTTTATATATTAGAACTTTACTTTATTATATAACAAGGTATAATATTATTCATGAATAAACTTGCGGTTATTAAAACAGGCGGTAAACAATATTTGGTTAAGTTAAATGATGAGATTTATGTAGAAAAAATACCTAATAAAGAAGGGGAGAAAGTTGATTTTGAAACTTTAGCTGTCTTTGGAGAAAAAATTCAGCTTGGTAGGCCAGTCCTTAAGAAAAAAGTAACAGGTCAAGTTCTTAAACAGTTAAAAGGAGATAAAATACGGGTCGCTAAATTCAAGTCAAAGGTTAGGTATAGAAAAGTAAAAGGTCATAGGCAACAGTTGTCAAAAGTAAAGATAACCAAATTAAGTTAAAGTTTTAATTCTTTAATTTTTAATGATTTAATATGGCACATACAAAATCACAGCGAGCAGCTAAAGGGAATCGTGATTCTCGATCTAAAAGATTGGGAGTTAAGATTTATGGAGGTCAAAAAGTTAACATAGGGAATGTTATTATTAGACAAAAAGGAACGAAATTTCATGCTGGTGATGGAACTAAACTGTCAAAAGATTATACGATTATTGCTTTACGTGATGGGATAGTTGAATTTAAACAAAAATGGGGGAAAAAATATGTCTGTGTATTTTCTAAGGATACAAAAACCCTTGATTTATGAATGATCAGGTTAATTCAATTATTGAACAGATAAAAAAAGAAGAGGATATTTTCACAAAAGCAAAGCTAATAAAGTTTCTTCGTAAAAAAAAAGATATTCCTTTAAAAGATATTGCTCGTAAACTTCAATTAACTTCTTCTTATGTTTGCCATATTTTGCGTTTAAATAATCTGCCTGAGATTATTGTTGATGGTTATTATTCAAAACAAATTACAATCAGCCATTTATTTATTTTATCTAGAGTTAAAGATAAAAATAAACTTATTTCAATTTATGAAAAAGTATTAACTGATAGTTTGACTGTTTTGCAGACAGAAAATTTGGTTAGAGAAGCTTTATATAATGTTAAGACTCAAGGAGATTATTTATCTAAAAATAAAAGAAATCTTTTGATTGATAAATTTAAGAGTATTAGTCAAGAATTTAAGATTAAAATTGTTCAGACACGGGTAAAATCAAAGATTATCATTGAGATAAAAGGATCTGCCTTAAAAACAACTTCTTTACTAAAAAAATTATTAAAAAATATATCTTCTAGCTAGATTTAATACAGGTAGTTTTGATAGATCCTGCTTTGATAAGGGGTTTTTAATCCAGCCCATTCTATCTGGTGGATAATAACGATAAAATACTTTGCCAATAATATCTCTAATTGGAATAGGGCCAAATTCTCGTGAGTCAGAAGAATGGGGTCGATTGTCACCCATAACAAAGAGGTATCCTTGAGGAACAGTTATGGGGATTGCTTCTTTTATAAATCCTTCTTGCCAAACATTGGTTTGGACAGAGATGTAATTTTCTTGGACTAAATGACTATTAACAAAAACCTGACCGTTTTTTACCATTACTTTATCGCCAGGTAGACCGATTATTCGTTTAATATAATCTATGTCAGGATTTTTAGGAGATTTAAAAACAATAATGTCTCCTCGTGAGATGTTATTAAATTTATAAGTAATTTTGCTGGTTAGTATATAGTCTTCTGAATGAAAATTAGGCATCATTGAAGCCCCTTTGACTTGATTGGGTTGAAAGATGAATAGGTAGATAACAATGAAAAATGAGCCGACAAAAACAATTGTTTCTAATATATCCATTACAAACTCAACAATAGTTTTGATAATACCCATATTTGAATATTCTAAAGAAGGAGTTTCGAAATTACAAGGGATCTTTTGTATAATTGTTAGTTGAATGGTTGGTTTAGAGGTAGATTCCTTTGTTTTATATTTGTTTAGAACCCGTAGCTCAGTGGTGGAGCGTTCGGTTCACATCCGAAAGGTCGATGGTTCGAATCCATCCGGGTTCACCA
>CAYTFR010000065.1:0-3086 GCA_964437175.1 uncultured Gammaproteobacteria bacterium
AGTTTCCTCGCATATTGAAGACAAGATATTAAAAAAAGAAAGCTTTGTCTAGAGACTATAGTCTACAAAACAATAGCTTCAGATTGTTATAGAAGCTTATTTTTTTCGATATATAAGAAAAAAAACATTAACAAAAGAGAAATGAGAGAAGTTTTTTCTGATAGTCTAAAGACAACTAATGTTTATAATTTAATACTAGATTAGTAGTCTGATTATTATTTTGTTTTATATACTAATTTCTACGCTTTGAATAAAGTAGTTTTCATAGTTTTTTTATTCTTTAACTTTTCGAATAATTAAGATACCAATGCTTAGGGAAAAAATAATCGCTAAAGTCAGTTTATAGGGGATAGCAATAAAAGAAGTTGTTGCATAAAGATTTGGAGTTCCATTGCCAAAACTTACAGTCGTTGATAATGTGTAACGACCAATAAAAAAACCTGAAAGGACTAAAGAAGCTGGTTGTTGGTTGTAAACTAAAGCTGATGGAGAAGCTTCTATTAATCGTTGAGATTCAGATAAAATATTTCTCGGGATGATTTTGTATTTAGCTTGTTCACCAAAATTTCCTCGAAGAACAATTTTTCCTTGAGGTTTAATTAGATTTTTTCCTTTGTTCTCAACAATTAAAACAACAGGTATTTTTTGATTACTATCAAAGATTTTCAATCCTTTTTTTAAAATGTCAAAAAGGGCAATTTTCCCTTTAATATCAACATCTCCGGTTTTTGTAACTGTTATTAAGATATTACTACCGATTGTTGCTTTAGCCCGTGGAGCTGATGTTCCATCTTGATGGGGGAGAGCTTTTGTTTCTGCCAATAAGGTATAGTAATAATCTCCTTCAGGAGTTCCTTCAGGAATTCTTATTCGAAGGAGGATTTGTTGAGTTTGGCGAGTTTTCAGAAAAAAAGATGTTCCTAAACCAATGTTAGAATTATCTAAATCAAATCTAATAGGCCCTTGGGGATAAACTTCTCCAGAGTTACTTTTCAGCTTAATATGGCCTAAATTGTCTTTGGGCTCAAAAGATTGGACCTTAGTTGATAAGATTGCTGGATCTCCGAGATTCTTAATATTATAGGCAATAAGAACTGATTTTCCTGGTTTTATAAATAGTTCAATTAAAGGTGGCGAGATTGAGAGAGTTATTTTTTGAGCAAAAACACAAACTGTTAAAACTAGAAAAACAGCGGTTAAACTAATAATCTTTAATAGAAAAAAACCTTTTAGTTTTAGAAATAATTTTTTAAAGTTTTTCATATAGACGATTAAATAAATTTCCTAAATATTTATTAATATGATGGGGTGGCAACAAAACTGATTATAGTTTGATAATTTCCACCGGATTGATTAGGGCTAATATTGGCTTTAAAAGTCATTGTTGATTGGCGATCCTCTCCAACATTAATGTTTGACATAATTGTTACTGGAGGTTCGCTTTGGACTGTATCGGGAAATGGGCGATAGTATGTATTGTCTATAAAATCAGCTGGGATATCATTTCCAGACATGCTATAGCCAAAGCCATACTTGGAATTAGATGTCCATGGTTTAGATGTGCTTTCAGTACAGGTATCAACCCCGCCGTCACAGCTTGTATCAGGAATAATTGCGCTGGATAATAAAGTTTGCAAAGGTCCTTGTTCCGAAGCAGTAACTGAGTATTCTCCAGCTCCTCCAAATGAGACAGTCAGAGTGGTTGTGGCTGTTGCTGGTGTGTTCGGGGTTAATGTTCCAAAATTAATAATTATATTAGAGATAGAAAATGTAAAAGGGATAATTGAATGAAGATATTGAAACCCAGCTTTAACAATATAGCCAGTTGAAGAAAATTCACCAGCAGCTAATTGGCCAACAGAGGTTGATAAATTATAATTATTTGAGGTTTGGTCTTGGGAACCAATATCAACATTGCCAAACTGGATTTTATAACGAGAAGAGTTCATATTAATTGCTAAAACAGAGGGTAAAAATAAAAAAGTAAAAGCAAAGAAGAAAAAAATTAATTTAAATAATTTTTTAAAGTTTTTCATATAAATTTATGGGGTAAAATGTTAAAGTTAAGGTGTTTATCTATATTCTCTCCCGATGTGTACCCTCATGTTCACACCCGGTGTGAACATTCTCAAATTTATCAATTAGTTTTTCCATTCTTTTAACTTGGTTTTTAATTTTATCTAGTTCATGATCGCCCATAAAATTATCTACGGCTTCTTTTATATTTGTTAAATGATTCTTTATTATAAGAGATAAAAAGAGAAATGTGTTTTTCTCTAACTTTTCAGTTTTCATTTTTAACTTTTGAGTTTTTAGATGTTCTTGAGCCATATAAAGAGCAAAAGGAGTTAAAAAAGCTAGTGAGAAGATGGGTAAAAGGACTTTAAGATCTTGTTGTTGAGGTAGAGAAAAAAGAAAGAAAATTATCAAAGTTAAAGAAACAGTAATTGAGATTATGGGTTCGAGTAATAAACTTAATGAAAAAAGTAGAAAATAGATGAGGAAGAAGAAAGGTGAAGCAACTCCTCCTGTTGAGTTAATTATATTTAAGATGACAAAAGTGAAAACAACTGATTCAAGGAGTTTTGATGATTGACCTGGAATGTTTTTTTTATCATGATATGAAAATTTAGCAGTGTTTATAAAACGTTTACTTATAAAAAGAATTATAAATAATAGAGCTGAAATCTGCAGGTCATAATTGGCTAATTTGGTTTTACCAAAGAGAAAGCTTAAACCAATAGTGATGATTAAAATAAAGGTGTGGATCAATTCTTTAGACATATAATATAAGTTTACCATAAGGAGATGATAGAGGATATTGTTTAAATTTATCCTTTCTAAGGATTCTAATTTCTAGCCAAACTTCAATTTCCTAATGTCTAATGTCCAATGTCCAAAAATTTGTTTATTAAAAGTTAAAAATACTTAATTGTATTTAAGTATTAGCAGGAAGAAACATGTAGTAGCAGACTTTAGTCTGCGTCCAGAGCGCGGACTAAAGTCCGCTAAAACGATGGTGGGTAAAACATAGTAGCAGACTTCAGTCTGCGCCCAGAGCGCGGATTGAAATCCGCTAAAACGAA
>CAYTFR010000066.1:0-2694 GCA_964437175.1 uncultured Gammaproteobacteria bacterium
TTAGGTAATTTAAAAACAATGTCTCCTTCTTTATCTGTTCGTCTAATTTTTGTTCCTGAGGCTTTTAACATATCTAAAACGCTTTTTGAAGGATGACCATAAGAATTATTTTTTCCAACACTTATCACAGACATGTATGGATCTGCTAATTTAAAGAACTGATAAGTTAAGCCGTTTTTTGAGCCATGATGAGGAACCTTTAATATAGTTGTCTTGAGAAGACGCTCTGTTTCATCTTTATATTGTCGTGACAATATATTTAGAACCATCGGTGAGATATCGCCAGTAAAAAGAATTTTGTAATCATTTTCTATAAAGTTGAAGACAAGAGAAAAATGGTTTAGATCAATCGTTGAGCTACCTAAAATTTTAGATGTTTCACGATTTTTCTGAGTCAATTGAGACTCATCAGGCAAATGAATATTTTGTCTTAAAAAGCTTTTATCAGGCCATAAAAAAACAATTTTGTCAGTTAGTATTCTGATGGTTGTTTGACTAGATGGGAAATAGATTGGAATTTGTTTTTCTGCTAATTTTTCTTTTAATTTCTGGAAACTGATGGCTTGATTATTAACGTTAACCGTTAAAAATTTTTTAATTTTATAACGGTCAATAAGATCTAAATATCCTCCATAATGATCTTTTTGAGGATGAGAGAGAAAAGCCAATTCTATTGTTCGGTCATAAAAAGGCATCTCTTTTCCCAGGCAATTAAGAATTTTTCTATCAGGACCAGCATCAATTAAGATATCAACTTTATTTTTAACTCGGATATAAGCTGAATCGCCTTGACCAACATCACAAAAAACAACTTTTGTTCGTGAGTCAAAAAAAGTAAAGATAGAATAAAGAAGAATTATTAAAAATGAAAGAAACATTACTTTAAAAACAAATCTAGTTGAGACCGGCGAATTAAACATAAAAGATATATGTTTTAAAATTGGATTGAGGCATAGGGGAGTTTTGAGAGGAAATTAATAATGACTATAATATATTGGAGGATACCAAAAGAGATATAAGCAAAAGGAAGACCTAAAAGATAATGGATCTTACCCAGAATAGCAGTTAGAAATCCAAAAATCATTAATGGAGCAATAACTGGAGCAGTAAGAAGGTTGCTTAAGGGAGCAATTAGAGATATTTGTTTAAAATAAAAAAGAATAATTGGGACAGTAAATAGTTGAGCGGCTAAGGATGGTTTAAGTTCTTTCCAAATATCATGTTTTATTTTTTGAAAACGATTTTTTGTCTTAACATTTAAGACTTGTCCAAATAAAACTATGCCTAAAGTTGCTCCGTAAGATAATTGTAAAGAAACGGTTTTTAACCATTCAGGCCAGAATAATAAGATAAAAACAATTGATAAAAGAAGGGTATACAAAATACTGCTTTTTCGACCATATAAAATAGCAATTAAAGTTAAAACTCCCATAAAACCAGCTCGAATAACCGGCGCATCAGGACCAACAAAGATAATAAAAATAA
Source organism: uncultured Gammaproteobacteria bacterium (assembly GCA_964437175.1). GTDB lineage: Bacteria > Patescibacteriota > Microgenomatia > UBA1406 > GWC2-37-13 > CAYTFR01. The sequence continues at coordinate 1,486 of CAYTFR010000066.1, forward strand.
TAATTACAAAGATAGATATAAATATTGATTGTTTTTTACCTAAAGGGCTAGTTAATGAAGTGACAACACTAGCCAAAAGAGTTATGTTGATGCCAGATAAAACAACGATATGGAGTAAACCAACGACTTTTAACTGATAAAAAAAGTCTTTTGTTGTTCTTAAATTAACGCCAAAGATTATTCCATTAAGGAGTGACGCATGCGGTTCAGGAAGATAAGAATTTATTATGTTAGTGAATATTGTTGGGGAGAACATTTACTTTAAAACTTCTAATTTATAACTGTAGTTTTCAATTCTCAATTAACATTGATCTTATCTTTTATATTTTCATAAACGTTTTTCTTGATTATTTTTTTTAACAATAGTTCATTAACTGAAGAATAAGGCCGATTATCAACAATCTTTTGAGCGGTTACAGGACCAACACCAGGAAGAAGATCAAGCTCTTCAAGAGAAGCAGAGTTAATGTTTATTTTTGATACTGTTATTTCTGATTGATTTTGACTTGAAGGTGAAATATCAGTTGTTGATGGTCCGTAACCATAATCAATTAACCGAGTTGGTTCTTTAAAGATGCCTGATCGGACTTCTTGTTTTGTTGGAATATAAATTTTTTCTTGATCCCTAACAGTACGGGCTAAATTATAATTGCGAGCAAAAAAATCTCGATCAGCATTTAAAGATAATCCATTGGCTAGAACCATAATATCTTTTAATCTTGCTCCACTAGTGACTTGATATAAATCAGGTTTTTCAACCGCTCCGGACATATCAATAAAGATTGTCCTTTTAGGGATTAAAGAAACAACTCTTGTTTTTTTAACTTCATTATTTTCGAACGTGATTAATTGGTTATTTAGTTCTTGAGAGGTTTTAATATAAAGAATAATTGAAAGGATGGTGGCGATTATAGCTAGGCTTAGAAAAAAAACCTCTATTTTATGCTTGATGAGTAATTTTCGGAAATATTTATTAAAGTTGGTTGAAGAAATGGTCTTTTTAGAAGACGATTTTTTTACCATACATTGATATTGGATAGGGAATAATTATTTGTCAACGGACTATAGTCTATAAAAGGTTTAAAATCGCTATCGCTTAAATTCAAATTTTTAATTTTAAAATTAAAAAAATTTAAAAAGATTCAAACTCCTTCTAAAAGATCCGAGACTTTTGTTTTTAAAGCTTGAGCAATTTTATTAAGAGATTTT
>CAYTFR010000067.1:0-2157 GCA_964437175.1 uncultured Gammaproteobacteria bacterium
CCGTTAATATATTTTTCTGGTTGGCGATTGTCAATCCCAATTCTGATTCTCCAAAAATCTTTTGTTTTTAGATGTTGCTCAATTGAAGCAAGTCCGTTGTGAAGTTTGGGTCCAACTCCTTTCTGGATTTTGAATTTTCCTAAAGGAATGTCAAGATCGTCATGGGCAATAATTAAGTTTTTAATTCTTAACTTATAATTTTTAATTATTTTATTTATTGCTATACCGGATTGATTCATAAAGATCTGAGGTTTGGCAAGAATAAGTTCAGCTGATAGATGGTAAAGAATAGATAAAGGCAGTTTTTGATGTTTATCTGTCAGTTGGCGGATCAAAGGTGCTTTTTTATTTTGGCTGATTAAATGATCAATAATCATAAAGCCGGCATTATGACGGTTGTTTTTATATTTTTCTCCTGGATTGCCAAGACCGACTAGAAGTTTCATAAAACTATTATAACTGATCTTTCATTTGATCCTTGTTGGTTTTTTATTTATACTAATTTTATGTCAAAATATGTTCCAGATATTCTGTCTCGGCGTTGGGTGATTATTTCAGAACAAAGGATTGCTCGGCCAAATGAAAATAATAAAAAGGAAAAAGTCTGTCCTTTTTGTCCTGGTAATGAAAAAATAACTCCGGAAGAAGTGTTGAGATATGGAAAAGGAGAAAAAAATAAACCAGGATGGAAATTAAGAGTTTTTCGTAATAAGTATCCGATTACTGATTTTCATGAAGTGATTGTTCATTCGCCTGATTGTAAAAAAGACATAGAAAGTTTGTCTGAATTACAGGTGGAGTTGATCTTTAAAGCCTATCGCCAACGATACAATTTTTATAAAAAAAAAGGACAGGTTCTTATTTTCTGCAATCATGGTTTTCAGGCTGGAGCATCTTTAAGTCATCCGCATTCTCAGTTAGTTGTTATTCCTAATCAGATAAATTTAGATACTTTGTCTCGAGAGCCATTAAATAATATTGTTGAAGAAAATAAGTATTTTTTTGTTTACTGTCCTGATTTTTCCCAGTGGCCTTATGAGGTTTGGTTTACTCCTAAAAAAACAGGATCAATTTTTGGTGATATAACAGATGATGAGATAAAGGATTTTATTGAGATTTTTAAAAAAGTTTTTCGTCGTTTGGTTGGAATATATAAGAGTCATAAATCCAATATTCCTTTTGGCTACAATTATTATATTTATCCAAAAGAGTCATGGTATTTAAGGCTTATTCCTCGTTTTGTGAAAAGAGCTGGTTTTGAACTTGGGACAGGGCTTTCTGTCAATATTGTTGATCCGGTTAATGCCAGTTTGGAATATCAAGGTGTTGAGCGGGATGTCAGGGCGGTCTTGAAAAAGCTTAAAAAATTCAAATAATTTAAAATAAGCCTTATTCTTTTTGATTTTGAATTAATTTTTTAATTGGAGTTTTAATCGCTTGGTTATTTTTGTCATAGAGAATTATTTGATATTTCCATTCTCCATCAAAAGGGATCTGATCAATGGTTGCATAATGGAGTTTTTTTGGCTTTTTTGATATTGTTTTTGAGATTATTTTTTCAGTTTTATGATTAATAAAAACAACAACAGATCTTAGAGGAATTTTTGTTTTAAAACTAATAAATAAGTAATGGTTTGAGGCTGAGATATAGATATTTTTAGAGATCTCATCAGCTTGAGATTGGGTTAATTGGGATTGTTGAATGCTGGATAAACCAATTAGAATAGAAAAAGAACTGATGGCTAAGAAGCTGATAAGGATGACTGATTTTAAAGCTGGTAGGGGCTTATGCCAAATTTTATAAAAATCAATTTTTACTTTTTGGGCTTTTTTAAAGTATAAAAGGTCATCAGGAAAAGTAAAAACACCTTGACATTCTGGACATTGAAAAAGATCAACGCTTTTAGGAATAGCTGGATCATTGTTAATCAGATTTAATTGATGATGATCTTTAGGACAGTGTTTGGTTCTATTGGAAATATAATTGGTTTTTTTATTGTTAGTTAATTTTTTGGTTGTTTTTAAACTAATCCGATTAATTCCATTTTCTTCAAAAAAGTTTCCTTGACAAAACGAGCAGTGAAGAATATTTTGATTATCAAAAGATTCCAAGATCATTTTTTTTCCACAGTTAGGACAGACCATAAAAATAGTATA
>CAYTFR010000068.1:0-1992 GCA_964437175.1 uncultured Gammaproteobacteria bacterium
TTCAACCATAAATCTCTTTTTTGAAATCAGATCATAAAACTCTAAACCCACACCATCAAGATTAATTAATAGTTTCTGAGGTTCTCTTGAAATATTGACTAAAGCTAAAAGTTTATGCTGGCTGTCTTCTGACTCCAAAAAAGCAGAGATTATTTTTTTATTCTTTAGAAAAATTGGTTTTATGGGTTTGCCTGAAGGATCAAAAACCGGCTCTTTAATTCGAATCTTTAAAAGGTTCAAAACCTCTCTGATTACTTTTCCTTTATGAGAATCCTCATTATCAAGTTCTTTGAAAAGAGTCTCTTTATCAAAAATCTCCCGATTAACTGTCCGATTATCATCCAACTTTTTTTTCAACTGATAATTTTTAGATCCCAATAATCCATTAATATATATCGCTGGCAAACCGCGAATGATTAATCCCAAACTTAGAATAGCTTTATAACGGGCTAGTTTTAATCCAAACTCTTCATCAGTTTCTTTGTTATTAATTAAATCCCAAGATGTAGAACAAACTTCATAAATAATTCTCCTTCCTCCAGACAAATAAGCATAGTTAGGCAAACCGCCCTTTTTAACTAATTTTTGGGCAAAATTCTCAATCTGATCCTCATTTAAAATTCCTCTTAAAGACTTAGTTGTCATTCCATCATGACTACCCAAAACCGTAACAAATTGTCTTCCTTTTGCCTTATCCATTGTTAACAGCCAATCCATATAGTATCTTCCATCTTCATTTACTAAACTATAAAGAGCTAAAGGGAAATGAACAAACTGATAAACAAGATCTGATTCTTGATGGCCTTTTTTTCCCAAATAATCAAGAACTTTATCTGGCCTGTCCTTAACTTCAGCCACTGTTATTTCCTGAGGAAAAAATAAAGAAATAAGATCATGAATCACTTCTAATAATAGGTGGGTTTCTTTTTCATGAACGGATTTTGATCCTAATTTTTTCCAAAGATAACTAATCGCATCTAACCTAATCAAAGAAGCTCCTTTTTCAATATAAAACAAAAGGATTTTCACTGCTTCTAAAAAGACTCTTGGATTATGATAATTTAGATCAACCTGACGAGTATTTTCTGAACCATCTGGATTTTTTTGTCTAGAAAAAGTTGTCCAAACCCAACCTTGACCTAAGATTTTGGTTCTTCCTTTTTTCTGATCCTCTTTTGGAATTTTATTCCCAAGAACAGCTTTTAATTCCAAATTTGTCTCATCGGTTGAACCTCGAAGAAATCTTTTTGAAGAAACTGATGATCTGTGATTTTTTATTTCATAAACAATATATTGAGTTAAAACTGGATTTGGTCTTGGTCTGATTAATTTTTTAAGCTGATCCTCAGTCGGCTTATTTTGATTAGAATATGTAATAACAAAATCTTTATAAGAAGCATAATTTTTATATTGAGAATCGTCTTTTGCCAGATGCTTCTCAATCAAGGCATTTTGAACCAAAGGATTTTTAATTGAAGCATGATTAGCCACAAAATCAAACATTAGTTTTACTCTCTGAGCAAGCTGTTTTATGTCTTCCCAATCACCATAATCAGAATGAACCTTAAAATAATCAACCACAGAAAATCCCCGATCGGTATCCCAAGAATAAAAAGGCAAGATATGAATCGTATTAATTGTTTTATCAAGCTGATATTTTTTAAAAAACTCTTTTAAAACCGCTAAACTCTTTTTATTATTTTTTTTGTCTTCAATCGTATTGGCATAAGTAATTAAAACAATATCTGACTGGGAAATATTAAGTTTATTTTTTGTTGTTTTCTTGTTGGTTGTATTTAGCAATAATTTTTGAAGATTATTTAAAATAATCTCAGTTTCTTGTTTTGAATAAAGCTGGATTAAATTGTTTTTAATTTTTTCCCAAAAAATCTTATTTTCCATCAGTTTTATTATATATTGATTGTTATCAATAAAATAGTAAACTTTTCTAGTCGCTTTTCTGGCGCAGACTAAAGTCTGCTACTACATGTT
>CAYTFR010000069.1:0-1917 GCA_964437175.1 uncultured Gammaproteobacteria bacterium
TTACTATTAATCCATTATTTTGGAAAGCAACTTTTTTAGCTACATAAGGTGAAACTAACTCTTTCTTCTCAACCATCATTGGTTTCATCATTTTCGCTTCTCTCCTTAGATCTTGTTTCCTAGAAATTAATATTAAAACAATTGGTAAAACAAGAATCATCAATACAATTAAAAAAAGAAGTAATTTTTGTTTAAAAGAATATTTATTAAAGATAGTATTGTAATTAACCATTTATAAAAAATATAAACAAAAATAAAAGGAATGTCAATCTTTATATTAAAGCTGACAATAAGTTAATTTAAAAATTGATTTCAATTTTTATTTCTGTTAAGATTTTAACCTTATGAAAAAAGAACTCTGGCTGATCTTTTTAATTGTTCTTATTGGTCTTTTAGGTTTTGGAATTGTCATCCCCATCCTACCTTTTATTGCCCAAAGATTTGGAGCCAATCCAACCCAGATTGGCTTACTGATTGCTTCTTATTCAATATTCCAATTTATTGGATCACCTATTTTAGGTCGCCTTTCTGATAAATACGGCCGAAAACCTGTTCTTTCTTTTTCTCTATTAGGAAGCGCCATTGGCTTTTACCTTATCTCTTTTGCCCATAGTCTGCCTCTTATTTTTCTATCAAGGATTATTGATGGCCTCACTGGAGGTAACATCTCTGTTGCCCAAGCTTATATTGCAGATGTCACCAAAGGCAAAGAACGAACAAAAGCAATGGGTTTAATCGGAGCTGCTTTTGGTTTGGGCTTTGTTTTTGGACCAGTCTTAGGAGGAGTTTTATCAACTTATGGTTTTGCTGTCCCTTTTATTTTTGCAGGAACATTAGCCTTATTAAACTCTATTCTTATTCTCCTTATCTTACCGGAATCAAAAAAACCAGATGTTATAAAAAAAACAGCTGTTTTTTTTAGTCTTAAATCAGCTAAAGAAATCCTTCAACCAAAGATTGTTGCTCAATTAACATTATTGTTTTTCATTGTCACTTTTTCTTTTTCTCTTATGCAGGGAATTTTCCCCTTATTTACTGAAAAATTATTTTTATGGAAAGAAATAGAAAATGGTTATTTTTTTGCTTTTATTGGAGCGATCTCGGTTATCTCTCAAGGATTTATTATTAGAAAATTGGTTGATATAGTCAAAGAAAAGACTTTAATTAAAATATCAATCATTATTTTATCTTTATGTTTTCTTGGTTTTGGAATAAGTAACTCTGTTGGGCAGATCTATTTTATTGGAGGTTTTCTGGCTTTATCTTTTGGGATTTTCAATACCCTTATTCAATCCTCTATCTCTAATTCTTCTCACCCTGAAAAACAAGGGATTGTTTTAGGTTTTGTTCAAGGCCTTAATGCTTTAGCTCGAGCTTTGGGTCCAGCAATTGGTGGTTTTTTATTCGGCAATTTTTTTATTAGATCACCCTTCTTTTTTTCATCAATTATTCTTTTTCTATCAATCGGTCTTGTCTTCAAGATATACAGCTCATCAACAAAAAAAATAACTAAAATTACATCCTAAAGATTTAGATGACCTTAAGAAGTCTGAAAAACAAAAAGCTAATAAAGTAGAATAAAACAACCTGAAAAATTGGCATATAAAGAGTTAAAAAAACAGCGCTGATGGCAAGAATAAAAAATGCTTCATTATGAATAGCCGGCAATAATCCTTTGGTAATTAAAATTAGAAGAGTTAAAGTAAACAAGGCTTGTTTGTCAAACCACCAAACATTCCAGTTTAAAAACATAGCCAACCCTAAAAAAATTGAAGCAAGAATTAAAAAGATTTCTTTGTTATCAAAATAGAATGGACCAAAATACATAATAAAGAACTCAAAACTTATAAACTCAAGACCATATTTTAACTATAAAAGATTATAAAACAAAAATCAAATAATTATTAAGCATTATTT
>CAYTFR010000070.1:0-1683 GCA_964437175.1 uncultured Gammaproteobacteria bacterium
AATAGAGGACAACTGAGGGCAGTATCACAGTACGCCACTCGAACATACTCACGCCAAAGTTTTGGGCAAACAGGGTGGACAGGAGCGAGAGCAGGGCCAGGGCCAGGACGGCATAGTCGGTGGATTGTAAACGGTGAAGGGTGAAGGGTGAATGATGAAGGGTGAATTTTTCACTGATATTTGGTTTTGAGTAGCAGCGCCTAAAAATAATTCCAAGGGTGATGAATGACAATATAAATTCTAAGGGAAAAAAGATCTCGATTTCCTTTATGGGGAAATACGAAATTAAAGATATTAGAAGAGCCTTTAATTTTCATACTAAAGGAAGGTTGAAAATATTTTTTTACATCTCATATTTTATTGTAATTTTACTTATTTTCGTTCTCTCTTTCTTTATTTTTAAAATGAAAAAAATCAGGAAAAATAAGTAATGGAAAAAGGGTGTGTTTTAAAAGAGTGTTTTGTCCAAAGCGAATATTGGTTAAATATTAGTTCAATTGAAAATTAAATTACTCCAGAATAAATAACTACGAGATTATTTTCAAAAGTCTTTTCAAAATCTTTTTTAAGTGTTGGTTTACAATGATGAATCAACGAATCAGGATACTTTTTTATTAAATAAATATAATTGATTTCTTTTAAAACTTTACAGTCGTTTTTAAGAATTCTTTGTAATCTTTTCTTATAATTTACTCCAGTAACGTTTAAAGAATTGATATCAGTTAAATATGATTGTTTTGCAGAAAAAGCTGATACATAAGCGCTATCGACAACTGAATATAAAGGATAAGGAGGAGTTAAGTGTTCTCTTATTTTTTGTTGAATTGCCTTTTTATATAAAGAGACGTAAACAATACCTTCTTTTTGTCTTTTTGTTGATTTTAATTTCTTTTAGAAAAGAATAAAAAAAGACTAAAAAAACACTGATTAAACCTCCGTAAAATTTCAAACCAAGAGTTATTGAGAGGAGCATTCCTAAAACAAGGCTGTTTTTTTTTGTAAATGTTTTTTCTTTTAATACAAGCAAAATTATTAAGACAAAAACTAGAGATAAAGCAAATTGAAGATTAGTTAGTGTTAAAAGAGCTTGCATGGCTAAGGAACTTGAGGCTCCATCAAAAGTTTGACTGTGATATAAAGTAAAAAGGAAACCAAAAGAGCCACCAAAAAAAATAAAAAAAAGTAGAAAGAAAATATAACTAATTGATTTATTTTGTTTGAGGAATAAGTAAACCATCAAAATTGTTACGGAAAGTAAATAGATTAAAGGGAAAATAATTGCATAAATTATTTCAGCTGACAGACCGGTAAGGGATAATAAATACATTAAATAATCAAGCAACTAATTATAACCTTGAAGAGTTTGGTTACTCATGATTGGCAAACTAGGCGACCAGGTTTTAAAAGCAATTTTAATAAGAGAAAGGTGCAAAAAGACATCATGGTCCATACTGTTTTTTATTGGTAGATAAAAACTTATTCCCACCAACCAGCCAAAGAAAATCACTGGCCAGAGAATTTTGTTAGATTTAATGTAGTTTAAGGTTTATTTAATTGCTTTTATCATTATTATTGCTTGGTTCTAACGTGTTCTGCTGATTATCGAAAGAAGTGGCAATATCCGATTTTAATATAAAATAAGCAGTTTTTATAGAATAATTTTTTAAATTTATTCTTTTTTTT